>JADKKK010000004.1:300000-494615 GCA_016720545.1 Myxococcales bacterium | reverse complement strand
GTGCGCGCGTGACGCGATCGCCGGGCGGTTCACGGCCTCGGGCGCCGAAGTGCTGGCGCGGCTCGGCGGGGAGCCCGCGATCTCACGACGGCGGTGGCCGAGCGGGGGTGCGGCCTTGCAATACGGGTTCTTTCCAGGGTTGCAGCACTGGCTCCAGGCCGAGGGACGAAACGCCGCGGCGCTCCCGACAGGCCACCACCCCGAGCAGCGGGCGTGGGCCGCGCTCGCCCCAGCGAACATCGAGAGGGCCCGACCGCCAGGCACCCTCAGGCCCGCGATCACGAGCGTGCCGGGCGTCGAGGCCGCGGTCGTCCGCGCGCCCAAGGGCACGGCGCTCGTGCTCTTCAACTGGACGGGCGCCCCGCTCCCGCGCGGCGTCACGATCACGCTCTACGACCCGCGGCCCTTCACGATCGCCGTGCGCGACGAGCAGACCCCGGTCGCGTTTCGCCCGGTGCGCGGAGGGGTGGAGCTCACCGTGCCTCTCGACAAGGTCGAGGTCGTCCGCCTTTGCCGGGAGCAGGGCGTCCGCGACTGCCGCTAGAGTCGTCCGTCGTCCTCGCGTCCCTGTCCCCCGTCGCTCCGCCTCTAGGGCCTTCGGCGTTTATCAATGACATTGATCATGCGGGGTTTGACGAACGACCCGCGAGAGCGCATCGTCAACCGGTGAAGAAGCGCCCCTCTCCCCTCCCGCCGGGCAACAAGCTCTCGCTGCGCGCTCCGGCCGCTGTCACGCTGGCCGCCGCGACCGTCGCCCTCGCTGTGGCGTGCAGTGACACGCCCGCCCCGGCCACCGACGGCGGCGCCGCGCCCCAGCCGGCGCCCCAGCCGGCGCCGCAACCCCCGCGCCGCAGCCCCCGCCCCCGCAGCCGGACGCGCAGCCTCCGCAGCAGCCTCCACCGCAGCCTCCGCCGCGCGACGCCTCGGTCGACGCCCCAGCCGACGCGATCCCCGATCGCATTGCGCCGCAGCCTCCGCCGCAGCCTCCGCCGCAGCCTCCGCCGCAGCCTCCGCCCGCCTGATCGACTAAGGGGTCGCGGTCTTCGCGCGGAGGAGCGCCGCTGGCGGCCCCTCGAACACGACCTCTCCCCCGCCCTCGCCCGCCTCCGGGCCGAGCTCGACCACCCAGTCGGCCGCGCGGATCACGTCCGGGTGGTGCTCGATCACGACCAGCGTGTCGCCTCGCTCGACCAGACGATCGAGGCTGGCGACGAGGCGCGCCACGTCGCTCACGTGGAGGCCCGTCGTGGGCTCGTCGAGAACGTAGAGCGTCGGCGCGTGGCCCGCGCCCGCGGTGAGCTCGGCGGCGAGCTTGAGCCGCTGCGCCTCGCCGCCGGAGAGGGTGTTCGAGCCTTGGCCTACTCGCAGGTACCCCACGCCGAGCTCCTCGAGGGTGGCGAGCGGGCGGGTGATCTTCCGGAAGGCCGAGAAATGCGCCGCGGCCTCCGCCGCCGAGAGGCGCAGGACGTCACCGGCCGAGAGCTCCTTGTATTTTACATCGAGCGTCGCGGGCTCGAAGCGGAGGCCCGCGCACGTCTCGCAGGGGCTCACCACGTCGGGCAAGAACGACATCTCGTGCACGATCGAGCCCTGCCCCTCGCAGGCCGCGCAGCGCCCGCCCGAGGCCGAGTTGAACGAGAAGCGCCCCGCGGTGAAGCCGCGCGCCTTCGCCTCGGGGAGCGACGCGAACAGGCGACGCACCTCGTCCCCACACGCCGAGGAACGTGGCCGGCACCGAGCGCGGCGTGCGCCCGATGGGCGCCTGGTCGACCGCGACGGCGCGCGTGATCCCGCCGAGGCCGACCAGCTTGTCGTGCGCGCCGGGCGGCGCCGCCACGAGGCCCAGCGCCGCGCGGACCGCCGGGTAGAAGACCCGCGACACGAGGGTGGACTTCCCCGAGCCGCTCACGCCGGCGACCACAGTGAGGCGGCCCTGCGGCACGCGGAACGTGACGTTCTTCAGGTTGTGCTCGCGCGCGCCGCGGAGCTCGACGAAGGCGCGGGGGCCGGGCGCGGGGCGCGGCTCACGCCCGCGCTGGAGCTCGGCGCGCAGCGCCACGCCGGTGGGCGACTCGGGCGACGCGAGGACATCGCGCGCCCGGCCCGACGCGACGACGCGGCCGCCGTGCTCGCCGCCGCCAGGCCCGAGGTCGAGCAGGTGATCGGCCGCGCGGATCACGTCGGCGTCGTGCTCCACGACGAGCACCGTGGACCCCGTGTCGACGAGCTTGCGGAGGTTCGTGAGGAGCTTCGCCGTGTCGCGCGGGTGGAGCCCGATGGTCGGCTCGTCGAGCACGTAGAGCGCGCCCGTGAGTCCGCTCCCGAGCTGCGCGGAGAGGCGCAGGCGCTGCATCTCGCCGCCCGAGAGCGACGTGGCGGCGCGGCCGAGCGCGAGATACCCGAGCCCCACCTCGGACGCGAAGCCGAGGCGGCGTAGCAGCTCCCCCCGCGACGCGTCGCCCAGGGCCGCGCGGCGGCCTTGGAACGACCACGCCGACACCGCCGCCAGCGCCGCGTCGACGCTGCGCGCCGAGAGCTCGGGGTACGTCTCGCCGAAGATGCGCACGCGACGGGGCACCGGCGCGAGCCTCGTGCCCTCGCAGGCCCTGCACGGCCGGGGTCGCGTGCCCGCTGCGGTCGCGGCCTCCACCGCGGCGGCCCCTCCCGAGACGCCGGTGCCCTCGCACGTGGGGCACTGGCCCTGCCGCGTGTTGAACGAGAACCAGCGCGGGTCGAGCTCCGGCACCCCCTCGCCACACGCCGGGCAGGTGCGCGACGTCGACAGGTGCGCCTCGTCGTTCCGGGGCTTGGCGGTCGGCTTCCCGGCCGCGACGCGGAGCGCGCCGTTGCCCAGCGCGAGCGCCCGGTCGAACGCCTCACGCGGGAACGCGCTCGCGCGCCCAAAATGCACGATGAGGTCGATCGTGTGCTCGCGGCTCTTGTCGAGCGCCGGCGGCGGCTCGGTCGCGACGATCGCGCCGTCCACGCGGGCCGCCATGACCCCCGCGCGCCGCGCCTGCACGAACACCTCGCGGTGGAGCCCCTTCCGCGCGGCGACCGCGGGCGCATACACGGTGATCTCGGGGCGCGCGTCGGCCGCGAGGGCGGCGAGCAGCTCGTCGGCCGTGCGCGCGTCGACGAGGGCGTCGCAGCGCGGACAGTGCACGTCGCCCACCTTCGCGTAGAGGAGCCGGAGGTAGTGCGCTATCTCGGTCACCGTGGCGACCGTGGAGCTCGCCCCGCCGCGGGTCGTGCGCTGCTCGAGCGCGATCGAGGGGGGCACCCCGAGCACCGCGTCGACGTCCGCGCGCGGCAGCGTGGGCAGGAACTGGCGCGCGTACGGCGTCAGGGTCTCCATGAACCGCCGCTGCCCCTCGGCGAAGATCACGTCGAAGGCCAGCGACGACTTGCCCGAGCCGCTCGGCCCGGTCACCACGGTGAGGGCGCCGTGGGGAATGCTGCAAGATACATCTTTTAGCGTGTGCTCGCGGGCCGAGACCACGGTGATCTCGCGGGGCGGGGGCGGGCGCGGCCGCTTCGGCGCGGCCGTGGGCGCCTTGCCGCTCCGCCCACGCTTCGGCGCGGCGACCGCGAGCGCCGACGCGAGCGCCAGCCCGGTGCGCGTGCCGCTCCGGGCGACGTCGTCGGGTGATCCCGTCGCCACCACGAAGCCGCCCGTGGGGCCGCCGCCGGGGCCCAGGTCCACCACGTGGTCGCAGGCCCACACGACGTCGAGGTCGTGCTCGACGACCACCACCGTGGCGCCTTCGTCCACGAGCCCGCGGAGGGCCGCGACCACGCGCCCCACGTCCTCGGCGTGGAGGCCCGCGCTCGGCTCGTCGACCACATACAGCGTCCCCCGCTGGGCGCCGCCGCGCTCGACCAAGGCGCGCGCGAGCTTGAGCCGCTGCGCCTCGCCTCCCGACAACGTCGAGAGCGGCTGGCCGAGGGGCAGGTAGCCGAGGCCGACCCGCACGAGCGGCTCGAGGGCCCGCCCGAGCACGTAGTCGCGCGCGCCCGCCCCGTCGGCCTGCTCGAGGAGGGCCTTGGCGTCGGCCACGGGCAGCTCGAGGAGCTCAGAGACGGTGACGCCGACGTGCCGCACCGCGAGCACCTCGGGCCGGAAGCGCTTGCCGCGGCACACGGGGCACAGCAGCGACACGTCGGCCAAAAACTGCATCTCCACGGTCTCGTAGCCCTCGCCCGAACACGCCTCGCAGCGCCCCTTGCCGGCCACGTTGAAGGAGAAATGCGCCGCGGTGAGGCCGAGGCGGCGCGCCTCGGGCTCGGCCGCGAAGCGCTCGCGCACGCGGTCCCACGCCTTCGTGTAGGTGCCCGCGTTTCCGCGCGCGGTGCGCCCGAGCGGCGACTGATCGACGAGGACGGCGCGCGTGAAGGCCTCCGCGCCGCGGAGCTCGACGTGCGCGAGCGGCCGCGGCACCTTCGTGTCGCCGAGCGAGCGCGCGACGGCGCGGTAGAGCACGTCCTCGGCGAGCGTAGACTTCCCCGAGCCGCTCGGCCCGGTGAGCGCCGTCATGAGGCCCAAGGGGACGCGCAGATCGAGGCCCTGGAGGTTGTGCGCGCGCACGCCGGTGATCTCCACGAAGCCGGCCGGACTGTGGGCGGCGCGCGCGCGGCGGGGCGCGGCCCACGCCCGACCGGTGGGCAGGTCGACGCGGCGGGCGAGCTCCGCCGGGGTGCCGTCGAAGAGCAAGCGCCCGCCTTCGCGGCCGCCGCCGGGTCCGAGCTCGACCACGCGATCGGCCGCGCGAACGGCGCCTTCATCGTGCTCCACGAAGAGGACCGTGTTGCCTGCGTCGGCCAGCTTGCGCATGGCGCTCGCGAGCGGCGGAACATCGAGCGCGTGGAGCCCCACGGTTGGCTCGTCGAGCACGAACAGCGCGCCGGTGAGCGACGCCCCGAGGGCGGTCGTGAGGCCCGCGCGCTGCGCCTCACCCCCGGAGAGCGTGCGGGCCTGCCGATCGAGCGCGAGGTACCCGAGGCCCACGTCCTCGAGGTACCCGAGGCGCGACAGCAGCGCGTCGCGCACCCGCGCGCCCTGGGGTGTCACGGGCGCGAGCGCCGTCAGCGTGGCGCGGAGCTCGGCCACGGTGAGCGCGTGGAGCTCGCCCGTCGTGAGCCCCGCCACGCGGTAGGCGCGCGCGGTCGCGTTCAAGCGGGAGCCCCCGCACTCGCGGCACGCCACGTACTCGCGGTACCGCGCGAGGAAGACGCGCACGTGCATCTTGTACGTGCGCGTCTCGAGCCAGGTGAACCACCGCCGCACGCCCGGGAACTTGCCCTCGTCCCAGTGCCCTTCGCCTTCGACGATGAGGGAGCGCTGCGCGTCGGTCAGGGTGCCCCACGGAGCGTCGGCCGGGATCCCCCTTCGCTTGCAGAATGCAAGCATCTCCTTGCGCTCCCAGTCGACCGACTTGCCGGACCACGCCTTCACCGCGCCCTTCGCGATCGAGCGCGACGGATCGGGGAACACCTTGTCCCAGTCGACCTCGATGGTGCGGCCGAACCCGCGGCACGCCCCGCACGCGCCGAGGGGCGAGTTGTACGAGAACAGCGCCGGCCGCGCGGGCTCGAAGGCGCGCGCGCAGCTCGGGCACACGAGGCCGCGGCCCACCTGCACCACCTTCGGTCCCGAGTCGGTCTCGGCCCGCACCTCGGCGCGGCCAGCGCCCCGCTCCCACGCGGCCTCGAGGGCCTGCTGGACGCGGCGCGTGTCCCGGGCGCCGAGCGTCACGCGGTCGGTCACGACGCTCACCTTCACGTCGCGCGCGGTCGCCTCGGAGGGGCGCACCGCGTCGAGATCGCGCACCGCCCCGCCCACCACGAGCCGCCGGTAGCCGTCGGCGGCGAGCGCCTCGCGCAGCGCGAGGAAGGCCTCCGCGTCGGGGATGACCACCGGGTAGCTCACCACCGCGCGGGCCCCCGCGAGCTCGTCAACGAGGCGCCCGGCCGACTCGGCCGCCCGCGACGCCACGGCGAGCACGCCGCAGTCGGGGCACGCGGGGACGGCCTCCGCGCCGAAGAGCGCCGCCACGTAGGGCTCGAGGTCGGCGAGGGTCGCGAGCGTGGAGCGGCTGGATTTCACCGGCGCGCGGCGATCGACCGCGACCGTCGCCGCGATGGGGTCCAGTGAAGTGACCGGCGGGCGCTCGAGGCGCTCGAGGAACTGGCGCGCGTAGGGGCTGAAGCTCTCCACGAACCGCCGCTGCCCCTCCGCGTAGAGCGTGTCGAGCGCGAGCGACGACTTGCCCGCGCCGCTCGGGCCGGTGAGCGCCACGAGCGTGCCAGGAGCGAGCTCGAGGTCGATCTCCTTCAGGTTATGGGTCCGGGCGCCGCGGAGGACGATGGGGAGCATGCGCAGAGACCGATGCCGGAAAGAGGGCATGGAGCGCAAGCCCGGCGGGCGGGCGCCGCCGCGGAAGGCATGATCTCGCGCCGTCGCACGTCGAGCGCGTGCGCGCCACGCGCAGGCGGGGCGAACGGGTGTAGGTTGCGCTCGTGCGTATGCTCCCGTCCCCGAGGTACTTCGCCCCGCTCCTCGCGGCGTGCGTCGCGCTGCTCGCCCCCCGCGAGGCGCGCGCCATCCGCCCCTTCATCACGGACGACGCGCGGGTGGTCGGCCGAGGGCACGTGCAGCTCGAGACCTACTGGCGCCGCGACCGGCTGAGCCTCCAGCACTGGGTGCTCCCGGCGATCGGCCCGACCGACTGGCTCGAGCTGTCGCTCGGCGGGGTCCACGGGGCGAACCACCTGCGCTCTCTGCCAGAGTCGCCGACCTACGCCATCGGCGGGCCGCTCGCGCAGGGCAAGCTCCTGCTCCGCGAGACCCTGCCCAATCGACTGCCGGGCGTGGCCATCGCGGTGGGCGGCCTCACGCCGGCGGGTCGCGGCGGCTTCGAGGCGCCGGGCTGGAGCGGGTTCTCGTACCTGGCCCTCACCCAGGCGTTCTTGAAGGAAGACGACCTCCTCTTCCACGCGAACGTCGGCTTCTCGGCGGTGTCCGCGCCAGGGCTCGTCCCCGCGAAGGTCACCTGGGGATTGGGCACGCAGGTGGAGACCGTCTACGACTTCCACCTCATCGCCGAGATCTTCTCTGGCGACCCCTACATCCAGGGCTCAGGTGGCGCGTACCAGGCCGGGTTTCGCATGATCTTCAACGACCACCTCCAGCTCGACGGCACCTGGGGCGGCGGCCTCTGGGGCGACACGATCACGCCGTTGTGGTTCTCGAGCGGCGTGCGCGTCGTCTCGCACGAGATCTTTTGAGCTCCCTCGAGGGGCGCTCAGGCGCTCAGGCGCCAGGCGCTCACCCCCCGCACGCCGACGCGCACGCCTTGGTGGCGCACGTGAAGAGCCCGCTCGACTCGTTGCACGCGCCGCACGTCGCGTCGAGGCTGCACTTCTTGCAGTCCTCCGGCGAGGTGCAGGCGCAGACGCACTCGCCGTAGCTCTTGCACGCGCCGACGATCGCGCCCGGCGCGGGCTTGTCGCCGAAGCACTTCGCGAACTCGGTGGGACACGCGCGCTGGTAACACCCGAAGCAGCCCTCCGTGAACGAGGCGCCGCACTTGGCACCGCCACCCGCGAGGCCGGGAAACGTGCCCGCGCCGTCGCCCACGAAGCCCCGGCTGAAGTGGGTAATCGACGCGGTGGCGCGCCCGCCCACGACGGTCGTGGCGAGCTTCTCCCAGGTGGCACCGTCGCTCGACGACCAGAACACCGCGGCCCTCGCGGCGTCGCCCGTAAAGCCGAACGAGACGGTCGCGGGGGTCTTGAACGTGGTCGCCGCGGGCTCGAACGTGACGACCTCCGAGAAACGCGACGCGCCCGCGGGCGACGCCCCGCCCACCGAGAGGGTGATGTTGGTCGCGGAAGGGAGCGCGTTCGCCGGGATCGTCAGCGTGACCACTTCACCCGCGGCGACGCTGCCGCCCGTCGGGCCGATGCTCGACGACACGGGGGCGAGGCCGGGCGACCCGGAGTCGGTGACCGTGGGCGGGGTCGTGCTGGAGCACGCGGCCATTAGCACCACGAGCGCCATCCCACGACCGAACGCTCCCAGACTCCGACGCAGCTTCATGCTCCCCTCCGGCGCGGGTCCACCTCACGGCGCCGCTCAGGGATCGTCGCACCGCCGCCCAGCAAACCGCAAGCCAACCGACCCACGGGCCGGCGCCCGCCGGGCGGGGGGCGCGGGGGCCGGGCGGTCGGGCGTGCGGACCTCGCGGCCCGCGCGGCTCACATGTGGGCGATGATGTTGTCGCCGAACTCGGAGCACTTCACCTCGGTCGCGCCCTCCATCTGGCGGGCGAAGTCGTAGGTGACCTTCTTCGAGCCGATGGCGCCGTCCATACCCTTGATGATGAGATCGGCCGCCTCGACCCAGCCGAGGTGACGGAGCATCATCTCGCCGGAGAGCACCACGCTGCCGGGGTTCACCTTGTCGAGGTCGGCGTACTTCGGCGCGGTGCCGTGGGTCGCCTCGAAGATGGCGTGGCCGGTGACGTAGTTGATGTTGCCGCCCGGCGCGATGCCGATGCCGCCGACCTGCGCCGCGAGCGCGTCGGAGAGGTAGTCGCCGTTGAGGTTCAGCGTCGCGATGACGTCGAACTCCTTCGCGCGGGTGAGCACCTGCTGGAGCGTGATGTCGGCGATGGCGTCCTTGATGAGGATCTTGCCGGCCGCCAGGGCCGCCTTCTGCTCGGCGTTGGCGGCGTCCTCGCCCTTGGCGGCCTTGGTGCGCTCCCACTGGCCCCACGTGTACACCTTGTCGGCGAACTCGCGCTCTGCGAGGGCGTAGCCCCACTTCATGAAGGCCCCCTCGGTGAACTTCATGATGTTGCCCTTGTGCACGATCGTCACGCTCTTGCGCTTGTTGTCGACCGCGTACTGGATCGCGCCGCGCACGAGGCGCTCGGTGCCCTCCATCGACACCGGCTTGAGGCCGATGCCGGAGGTGGCCGGGAAGCGAATCTTCTTGAAATCTTTCGGGAATTCCTTCTCGACGAACGCGAGCACCTTCTTCGCGGCCTCGCCCTGCGACTCGAACTCGATGCCGGCGTAGATGTCCTCGGTGTTCTCGCGGAAGATCACCATGTCGACGTCGCCGGGGCGCTTGACGGGGCTCGGCACGCCCTCGAACCAGCGCACGGGGCGCAGGCACACGTAGAGGTCGAGCATCTGGCGGAGCGCCACGTTGAGCGAGCGGATGCCGCCGCCGATCGGCGTGGTGAGCGGCCCCTTGATGCCGACGAGGTAGGTGCGGAAGTCCTCCACCGTCTGGTCGGGGAGCCAGTTCTGGAACTTCTGGAAGGCCTTCTCGCCTGCGTACACCTCGTGCCACGCGATCTTCTTCTTGCCGCCGTAGGCCTTCTCGACCGCCGCGTCGAGCACGCGCACGCTCGCGCGCCAGATGTCGGGGCCGGTGCCGTCGCCCTCGATGAACGGGATGATGGGGTTGTCGGGGACGTTGAGCTTGTTGCCAGCGCCCATCGTGATGGGCTGTCCGTTGATCGCGGTCATGTCGGAATCCTCCGAGGAAATGGGGGTCCGTCGCTAACACGGTTGGCCTCCAGTCTCAAGGACGTGTTGACCTCCCTGCGTGCGGTGACCGCGGCCCGCGCCGCTTCTTTCTGCGGTCGTGCTCCCCGATCCGCGAAGGACGCGATCCTCCATCGTCCGCCCGGGCGCGCCCTGGGCCCATGACCCGCGCCCGCTTAGAAGACGACGTTCGGCGATGACGACGACGACGGCGCGGACGGAGGCGCGGGCGCCGCCGAGCCGCCGATGGCCCACGCCGCGAGCAGCGCGCCCGCCACGACGCCCGCGATGCCGACGACGACGACGGTGAGCCACATGGCCTTCGACCACGTCCTCAGCGACGATCGCGGCGGGGCGACGACCACCACGGACGGCGGGACCCGCTCGACGGCCGCGCGCTCCACGGCCGCATCGCGGGCGGCCTCGGCGCGACGAACCGTCTCGTCGATGCTGAGCCCGAGCGCGCGGCCGTCGTCGCCCACCGCCGACCGCAGCGTGCCGTCGGGGGCCACCGGCTTCGTGCCGGGCGAAGGCAGCGTGCGGCCCGGGGAGACCCGGCCGCCAGGCGAAGGCATCGAGGCAATCACAGGCGCCATGGCAGGCCCGGACACGACCGGCAGCGTGCGCGCGGGCGCCATCGCTGCGTTCCCCGCGGGGAGCGTCGTGGAGGGGCCCGCAGCCGTGACCACCGCGGGCGGGACCCCCACCGGCAGTGTCTGGAGCGCGCGCGGCGCGTGCACGGCGGCGGTCCCAAACGGGCTCGTGTCTTCACCACGTCCGCTGGCGACGTCGGTGAGCGCACGCTCGAGCTCCGCCGTGAGCTCGTGCATGGAGGGGAAGCGATCGGCGGGGTTCTTGGCGAGCGCGCGCGCGACGGCCACCGCCAGGCGGAACGGCAGCGACGGATCGACCTCCGTGAGCAGCTTGGGCGGGATCACTCGGCCATCGGCGCCGTTCGGGTGCGAGCCCGTGATGAGCTCGTAGGCCACGACGCCGAGGCCGTACTGGTCGGTCTGGGGAGTGACGGCGCCCCCGGCGAGCTGCTCGGGCGCCATGTAGCGGGGCGTCCCGAGCACGCGGCCCTCGAGGGTCTGGAACGCGCGCGGCCCCGACGACGGCTGGGTCTGCTTGGCGAGGCCGAAGTCGAGCACCTTCGCGAGGCCCGCGCGGGTGACCATGATGTTGGACGGCTTGACGTCGCGGTGCACGAGCCCCTTCTCGTGCGCCGCCGCCAGCGCGCGGCTCACGTCGACGAGCCACGCGAGGCGCTTCGTGAGCGGAATGGCCTTGTCGCCCAGGTGCGGCGCCAGCGTCTCGCCCTCGACGTACTCCATGGCGATGAACGGCGCGCCGTCGACCGTGCCGTAGTCGTAGACCGCGACGATGTTCGGGTGCGTCACCATGGCCGCGAGGCTCGCCTCTCGGGCGAAGCGCGCGGGGCCCTCGCCCGAGGTGCGCTCGGGCAACAGCACCTTGAGCGCCACCTCTCGGCGGAGCACCGTGTCGGTCGCGAGGTAGACGCGCCCCATGCCACCCTGACCGATCTCGCGGTCGATGGTGTACCTGGCAAAGGTCTGACCTGATGAGAGCTGCACGCGCCTCGACTATACCGGAACTCGCGCGGGGGGACGCGTCTTGCCGGTTGCCGGCGCGGCGGAACGGGGCATACTGCGGCACCCTCGGAGAATCCCTCATGATGCGCACGCGCTCGATCGTTCTCTTCGGCGCCGTCGCCGCGCTCCTCTTCGGCGGCGCCGCGTGCGGTGACGCCGCCCTCTCCGACGGCGCAGACGCCAGCACCGAACCGGAGCTCCTGCCCGACGGCGCTCCGAGCGCGACGTCCACGTCGACGTCCACCTCCACATCGACCGCCCAGCCCCCGCCCGTCCTCCCCGACGGCGCGCCCAACCCCGCCTTCGACGCCACGCCGCCGCCTCCGCGTGACGCTTCCCCTCCGCCTCCTCGGGACGCCACCCCCGACACCTCCACGCCTCCACCCGTCGACGCGGGCCGCGACACCGCGCCGCCTCCCATCGACGCGGCGCCCCCAGTCGACTCCGGCCCGCCGCCCGCACCGGGCGTCGTGGGCGCCGCCGGCCCCGGTCAGTGGGACGCGCTCACGGCCGCCCAGAAGGGCGAGGTGCGGGGCTTCCGGAGCGCGTTCCTGCATCAGTCGGTGGGCGGCGATCTCGAAGACGGCGCCGAGGGCCTCGGCTTCCGTTTCAACTACATCACAAGCTCGTCGACGAGCTTGGCCGGGGGGCTGAACGGCGGCCTCTTCTCCACGGGAAACGGCAACCCGAGCGGCAAGGCGACCGAGTTTCGCAACATGGCCGTCGCCAACAAGAACACGTTGCGCGTCGCCATCATGAAGTTCGGCTACGCGGACGTGGTCGCCGGCAACCAGGCGACCGCGCGCTCGAGCTACCTGGCGGCCGTGACGGCGATCAAGGCGCAGGGCGTGCGCGTGCTCCATGTCACGCCGCCCTTCGTCTACAACGTGCCCAGCGAGAACGCGCCGAAGATGGAAATGCGCACGTGGATGCTGTCGACCTTCGCGTCCGACGTCATCTTCGACCTGCAGGACATCGAGAGCACCGAGCCGGGCAGCGGCGCGCGGTGCCAGCGTGGCGGCTCGTGGGAGATCTGCAACTCGGTCCGCTCCACGAGCGGCTGTCCGAGCAAGAACCAGGGTGTGGACTCGGCCTCGGGGCAGGGCCACATTTGCTACAACCCTCACGCCCAGCGGATCGCGAAGGCGTTCCTTTTCGCCATCCGCGAGGCCGGCAAGTAGCGAGGAGGGGTCGCGATGTGTGGCCCCGCCGCGCTGAACCGCGAGGCTACGGGAGGACCACGCGACCGCCGCACGGCACGTCGAGGCTCTCGACGGTCGGGTGCATGCCCGGCCCAGAGACCTTCACGACGTGCCGGCCACAGGGCACCACCAGGGGCCCCGCCCCGTGCGGCGTCAACACGCCGTCGAGCCAGAGCTGTGCACCGGCGCTCGACGGCGGCAGCTCGATGACGCCCGACAGCGCGGCGGGACGCCCGCCGGGCGACGGCGTCACGGGCGTCACGGGGATGACCGGCACCGGCAGCGGGGCCGGCGACGAAGCCACCGACGACTGGACCGAGGGCGCCTGCGGCGCGCGCTTCGGTGAGAGCCACGAGGCGAGCCCTCCGCCCACCGCAGCCGACACGGCGAGGATGATCACGCCCCACGCGAGCCGCCCGATGAGGCTCGGCCCGGCCGCGGCGGGCACTGGCGCGGAGACGGGCAGCGGGGCTTGGGGAAACGTGCCAGGCGGGCCCGGCGGCAGCGCCCCCGCGACCGAAGTGGACGGCGCCGCGGGTGCGGGGACGGAGGGGGGCGTGGCGGGCATCGTGGCCGCAAACGCGCCAGACGACGGGAAGGCCCCTGCGAACGGTGCGGCCGCCGGCTGCGCGCGCGGAGTGAAAGTGGCGCCCGTCAACGGCACGAACGACGACGAGGGGGGCGCGGTGGGCGCGGGGGGCGCGGGGGGCGCGGGGGGCGCGATTGGCGCGATTGGCGCGATTGGCAAGGTCGGCGCGATTGGCGCGATTGGCAAGGTCGGCGCGATTGGCGCGATTGGCAAGGTCGGCGCGGTTGGCGGCGCGAACGCGCGCGGCGACACCGACGACGGGGGCGCGTCATGATCGCCACCGCGCGCCCACGGGACGAGCATGCGGGACGACGAGCGCGTGGGCACGAGCGGGCGGCTCGTCGAGTCGTCCGCACCTACCGGGAGCGTGGGGAGCGTGGGGAGCGCAGGGAGGGTCTGCAGCGGCTCGAGCGGCCTCGTCACGTCGTCAGCGGAGGGGAACCGCGGGAGAGGCACCGGGCGAGTGTCGATCTCGACGCGGATCGACGAAGGCCCGCGACGCGAGCGCCCGGTCGCCACCTCGTCGTGATCGTCACCGTCGTCACTCGAGTCACCCGGAGCGCGCTCGTCGCTTGCACCGCTTGCACCGCTTGCACCGCTTGCACCGCTTGCACCGCTTGCACCGCTTGCACCGGCCTCGTCCTCGTCGATGAGTGGGGACCGAAAGGCGCGCGTGCTTGCGTGCTCGTCGTCGTCGCCGAACGAGGGAAGCGGCGCGTCGCTGGCGGGCTTCTTGGGCATCGGGCCGCGACCTAAGGTAGCACCACGAGCGCGGCGCCCGCGTGGCATTCCGCGCGGGCCAGGCGCGGCGGGGCGGGCCGGCCGCCCCCCCGCAAAGTCGGGCGCTCGACGCGCGATTGGGGCTAGAGTCGCGCGGCGCTCGGCTCACTCGGACCGAGCCGAGGGAGGTCCCGTTCATGCGCGCGTCGCTCTTCGTCTGCTCAGCCACCCTCGCCCTCGGGGCGGTCGCATCGTCGCACGCGCAGCCTCCCCCCTCCGGACGCGCGCAGGCGCCGGTAGGCCTGGGCGGGAGGTCGCCGAAGGCCCCGCGCGCGCAGGCGCAGGTCACGGCGACCACTCCGGCCGCCGCCGGCCCCCGGCTCACGGCCCGCGCGCCCGACGCGATGCTCGCGGCGCAGAGGGCGCGCGCGAGCTCGCCCGACGAGGCCTCGGCGCTCGCCGCGATGGCCACGATCGAGCACCTGGCCGACACGACCACGGCGGGCCTCGCCGAGCGCACGCTGGGAGACCTCGCCAAGTCGCATCCGAGCGCCGAGCTCCGCGCCGAGGCCGCCCTCGCGGTGCGTAGGCTCTCGGCCGAGGAGGGCACCGCCGCCGCCCTCGCGCCCGCGCACGCACTCGGGGTTCTGACGAACCTCGTCGTGGTCGGCCCCTTCCGCGACACGGGCGGCGGCGTCCTCACGCGGGAAGGCCCTGAAAAGCAAAAGGATTTCGGCTTCCCGAGCGGGAGCTACTCCTGGGGTGTGTTCCAGGTGGGCGAGCGCCCCGTGCTCCCTGTGCACGCCGACGCGCGGGGCGTGCCGCTCGACCTCTACGTCCACCCTCGGAAGGAGAGCTGCACCTACCTGGCGACGAAGCTCGTCGTCGATCGTGAGCGCCCCCTCACCCTCCGGCTCGCGGCGGCCGGCCAGGCGCGGCTCACGTTCGACGGCGTCGTGCTCGCGCACTCCGATGAGGTCCACGAGTCGGCCCTCTTCGACCGCGTCGCGGCGAGCGTGCGCGCGAAGGCGGGCCCGCACCTCGTGAGCGCCAAGGTGTGCTCCGGCGCCCTCGACGACGACGGGCGCGTCCGCCTCCGCCTCACCGACGAGCGCGGCGAGCCCGTCGCGTTGCCGACCTCGGCGGACCTCACCGGCGTGCCCGAGCTCGACGAGGCGGGAACCCGCGCGCTCGCGATGAAGCCCGTCGACACCGCGCTCGCGCGGGCGATGCGGGTCACGGCCAAGTCCCCGACGGACTCGCTCCTCAGCGCCATCGTGCTCGGCACCCTCGCCGGCGCCGACGACAAGAAGAGCCCGCGCGTGCCCGGGCTCCTGGACACCTACGTGCGCGCCGATCTCCCCGCCGACGCGCTCGCGCTCGCGGCGTGGGTCTCGCCGTTCGGCGCCAACCGGAGCGGATGGCTCGGCCAGGCGCGCGCGCGGGCGCAGGAGAAGGGCGACGCCGAGGCCCTCGGCTTCGTCGAGCGGAGGCTCGTCGCCGAGCGCCTCAAGAACGCCCACGGTGACTGGGCGGCGGCGCTCGTGCGCACGGCGAAGCTCGAGCAGGACACCGACGACGAGGCCGTGATGCTCCGCGCGGAGGCGAAGCGGATCCTCGGCACCGACGCGCTCGTCACCGAGGCGCTCCGCGACATGGCGGCGCGCATTGGTCCACGACTTCAGACCGTGCCAGACCTGCTGCTCCGCCGCGCGAGCACCCTCGCGCAGACCCACGATCGCGCGCTCTACTTGCGCATCCGGGAAGAGCTCGCGCGTCGGGGTGATCGGGGCAGCGAGACCGTGCAGGCCGCCGGCGTGCGCGGCAAGGAGCCCTTGGTCCGCGCGGCGCGCGCGGCGCTCGAGGGCGGCGCGCAGGACGACGACCAGGTCCTCGAGGTCGCCGACGAGCTGCTCCACGCCGGCCACGCCGCCGAGGCGGCCGAGGCCTTCAAGGCCGCGATCGGCTTCTCCCCGAACCGGCCCGAGGCTTACGCGGGGCTGTCGCAGGCGCTGGCGCTCTCCGGCGCCGGCGCCGCGAAGGCGGGCGAGCACACGGCGCTCCTGGCGCGGGCCCGCGCGCTCGCCCCCGGGGAGGCGCGCATTCGCGCCGAGCTCGAGCTCCGCGCCAAGGCTGGCGCCGTGGCGGGGCGCGAAGACGAGAAGTACCTCGTCTCCTCCGAGACGCTCCTCGCGAGGCGGCGCGGCGTCACGGCCGACGTCGCGGACCGCGAGCTGCACTGGATGCGAGCCGTCGTGATGCACCCCGATCGCCGCGTGTCGCAGCTCATCCACTACGGGCGCGAGATCGTGGTGGCGCCGCGCACGCAGGACGAGCTGTTCGAGGACATCCCGCAGGAGGGCGACATCGTCGAGATCCTCCGCGCCCGAGTGCACCGCAAGGACGGCACCGTGGCGCTCCCCGCCGAAGAGCACAACGAGGGCGCTCGGCCCCGCATCCGCTGGCCCGATCTGTACCCTGGCGACTCGGTCGAGGTGGCGGTCCGCACCTGGACGTCGGGGCCGGTCGGCGGGCGCGGCGACGCCCCCTATTACTTCCTCGACTACGCCGGCGCGCCGTCCACGCACCCCCTCCTCTACAACGAGGTCGTGGTCGATTCTCCAAAAGCTACGCCTATTTATGTCGATGTACTCCGACCGGGCCAGCACAAGCGCGAGGAGCGCGACGAAGGCGATCGCCACGTCGTCCGCCTCGTCTGGGACAAGCCCGTCGTCGTGCCGGACGAGCCGCTCTCGCCCGCGATGAGCGAGGTGCTCCCGCTCATCGTCGGCTCCACGTTCCACACGTGGGACGACTTCCGTCGCTGGTACCGCGAGGCCGTGCGCGGCTTCACCGAGCCCGACGAGCAGGTGCGGCGCCTCGCGCTCGAGCTCACCAAGGGGAAGAAGACCCGCGACGAGAAGCTCCGCGCCATCTTCGAGTTCGTGGCCGACGACATCCGCTACGTGAACTACGTGAGCGGCGAGTGGTGGCTCCCGAACCGCCCGCAGCAGCTGCTCGCCCGGCGCGAGGGCGACTGCGACGACAAGGCCATCCTGCTCATCACGCTCCTCAAGGTGATCGGCATCGAGGCGCAAGAGGTCATGGTGCAGACGCGCCTGACCGGCATGCCCTCGGTGCTCGCGACCAAGAACGCCGCCGTGCCGATGTTCGACCACGGCATCGCGTTCCTCCCCGGGCCGAACGGCGGGACCTACCTCGACGCCACGAGCCCCGAGTCCCGGGTGGGCCCCCTGCCCTCGATGGACGCGCGCGCGCCCGCGGTGCGCCTCGACGGCACGGGGGGGCCCGTGTTCCTCCCTTCGAGCTCGCCCGACGACCACGGCTCGACGGTGAGCTGGACCATCGCGATCAACGCGGAGGGCGGCGCCGAGATCGAGGGCGAGGAGCGCCACCGCGGCGACGGGGGCTTCTGGCTGCGCACGAACCTCACCCAGAAGGACGCGCGCGCGCAGTACGTGGAGGGCTCGCTCGTGGGCCCGTGGGTCTCGCAGGTCGAGGTCGACAAGAACATCGCGTTCCGCGGGGATCTCGCCAACGGCGAGGCGGAGGTAAAGTACAAGGCGAAGTCAATGGCTTACGCGCGCCGCGAGCAGAGCGAGCTCGTGGTGCCGCTCTCCGCGAGCATCCCCCTCGCGTCGCAGATCGCGCCGCTCGTGACGCGCACGCTACCCGTCGTGCTCCCGCCGCACATGGCGCCGAACCACCAGAAGCGCACCACGCGCCTTGTCGCGCCACCCGGCATGCGCTTCGTCGCGCCGCCCCCGGGCGGACGCGAGGCCGGGGGCGAGTTCGGGCACGCCGAGCTCACGCTCACCCGGGACCCGCGCGACCCCCGGGTGCTCGTCGCGAAGCGGACCGTGGTCCTCGATCAGAGCGTGATCCCTCCCGAGAAATACCCCGCGTGGCGCGCGTTCATCCAGCGGGTCGACGCCCTCATGCACAAGACCGTGCGCATCGAGCGAGGTGGCAAGTGAAGCGAGTGAACGTTGCGTCTTCACGCACACGCCGGGCGCGCGGCGCGAGCGCGCCTTGGCTGCTCTCTGCGCTCTCTGCGCTCTCTGCGCTCTCCGCGCTCTCCGCGACGCTCGCCGGCTGCGGCGACCCCGCCCCGAAGGTCCCCACACAGGATCCCACGCTGTACGTGGTCGCGGAGAAGGCCGCTCGCGCCGAGCTCACGGCCGACCCCGCCGCGGCGGAGCTCGCCTGGCTCGACGCCCTCGATCGCGTCGCGGCGAGCGACGGCGATCCGTGGCAGGTGCCGGTCACGATCGCGGCCCTCGACGCCCTCGTCTATCGCGGCGTCATGGCGTTCCCCTCGGCGCGCACGGCCCTCGCGTTCCGCACGCCGCGCGCACGCACCGACGCGCGCCTCGCGGAGCTCTCCAAGAAGGCGCGCGGCCCGTTCATGCCCGGGCTCGTCGCCAAGGCGCGCACGCACCTCGCGCAGGTGCGCGGCGACGTGTCCCTCGCCGAGCAGACCCGCGCAGCGAGCGCCTGCCTCCGCGCCGCCTCCGTGCTCGGGCCGAGCCGGTTCACGCGACTCTCGGAGCTCGGCGCCCCGACCGCGCTCGACGCGTTCGACGCGCCCATGCCCGACAAGGCCACGGGCCCCGGCCCCTACGGGCGCGTCGGCGTGCCCGAGGCGCTGGCGGCCGCGGGCTGCCGCCTCGAGCTCGGCGCCCTCTCCGCCCAGCCCGGCATGCGCGAGGTCGTGGTCGACGTCACCGTACCGGAGTCGGGCCGGCTCGGGCTGATGCTCATCACCCGGAGCCCCCTCGCGCTGCGCGCGGGGGGCAAGGAGGTCCTCTCGCGCCCGCTCGGCCTCGGCGCCGGCGAGTCGACCCAGCTCGTGGAGCTCACCGCCACGCCCGGGCGCCTGCGGCTCGTGGCGCGCGTGGGCCAGGGCAGCGCCCAAGACGCCCTCGAGCTCTACGCGTGGGGCGACGACGGCGCGCCGCTGGCCGCGCACGCGCCTCGTCCCGGCGAGCGCGCCAGCTCCCGCGCGACGAAGGCGATCGCGGTCGCCGCACCGGCCGTCGCGAAGGCGAAGGGGCACGAGGGCGCCCAGCTCGTGGCGGGCCTCGCCGAGCTGGCCGCGCGGCACGACCGCGCCGCCGAGGAGCGGCTCACCGCCGCGAGCGCGCTCTCGCCCGACGACCCGGCCCTGGCCCTCGCGACAGCGCGGGCCGCGCGGATGGTCACGGACCTCGAGCCGGTGCACGCCATCGAGCGCGCTCGCGGTGCGTACGAGCGCGCGTTCGACCGGGAGCGCGGGAGCTGGGAGGCCGCGCTCGAGCTCGCGTCGCTCGCCGGGCAGCGACGCGGCGAGGGCGAGTCGCGCATCGTCGCGCTGCGTGAGCTCGACGCGCGGCGCGGGGCGGTGAAGGGCGCGAACGCGTCCGTCCTCGACGCCTACGAGGCGATCGAGGCCGGCCGGGCCGAGCTCTACGACCGCGCGGCGAGCGCCCGCGGGCGCGCGCGCGCGAACCTCGCCGGCACGGTGCTCGGCGAGGCCGTCGAGCGCGAGTCGAGCCCCCGCCGTGGCGCCGACGCCCTCGCCTTCGAATGCGACGCGAGCCCGCCGCGCGACCACACCAACGCGCGCTGCTACAGCGAGAAGCGCAGCGCGGGCGACGCCGCAGGGGCGGAGGCCGAGCTCGGCCGGCTCCGACGTCTCTACGGGTCGCCCACGTTCTTTGCGAGCGGCTCGGTGCGCGACGCCCTCGGCCGCGGCGCCCTCGCCGAGGCCGCTCGCCTCTACGAGTCACTCCCGCCAGGCGAGCGGACGCTCTCACTCTTCCACGCCACGCACCCGGGCGCGACCAACGAGGCGGTGCTCGAGCGCGCGCTCGTCGCCGGCGACGCGCCCGGCGCGCTCCCCGCGGTGCTCACCGCGCGCGGGATCGACGTGCTCGCCGCCTTCGACGGCGTGGCTGAGCGAGTCACCACGGCGGACCGCGCGAACCCCGCCCTCGCCTCCGCGGCCACCGCCGTGCTCGCCCACGAGGAGCGCTACGCAGTCTCGCCAGAAGGGCTGCTCTCGTATGTCCTCTTCGACGTACGTCGTCTCACGGGCACCGCCGACGTCGAGTCGCACGCGCAGGCGAGCGCGCCCTCGCTCACCGGCCGATCGACGAGCCGCGTCCTGCGCAGGAGAATCTTCAAGAAAGACGGGAGGATACTCACTCCCGACGCGACCCCGCGCGCCTCACAGGCCCACGCCGACTTGTCGCAGCTCGAGGCCGGCGACGCTGTGGAGGCCATCTACGCGGGGTACGCGCTCCCCAACGACCACGGCGACGTCGCCTTCGACACGCCCGACCTCCTGCCCGACCGTACGGCGGTCGCGAACGCGCGCGTGGAGCTCAGACTCCCCGTCGCGAAGCCCGGCGCCCTCTGGAGCCACCCGCTGCTCGGCAAAGCAGAGGAGCGACGCGAAGGCGCCACGCGCGTGCTTCGCTTCACCGTGGAGAACCGCGGCGCGCGGCGCTTCGAGGACGGCACCCCGAAGATGGACCGGAGCTGCAACGTGAGCTTCTCGACCTCGCGCTGGTCCGACCTGGCGGCGGGGCTCGCCGACACGGTCGCGTCGCTCGACGACCACGGGTCGCGCGAGGTCTCCGCGTGGATCCGCGAGGCCGCCACGAGAGACGGCAAGCTGCTCGTTGGGCGCCCGCTCGTCGACGCGATCGTGGCCGCCTCCGGCAAGGCGCTGAAGGTCTCTTCACCCTCGACGCTGAGCGACTACGAGCTGGGGCGCACCGACGCGTTCGTCACGCAGACCGCGCGCACCATGCTCACCCGTCACGAGGGGAGCCGCACATGGCTCGTCGTCCGGGCGCTCCGCGAGCTCGGCGTCTCCGCCGACATCCTCGTCGCAGAAGACGGCCCTTTCAGCGCCGATCCCGCGTTCCCGCCGCATCTCGGCCGCTTCACGCATCCGCTGGCGCTCGTCCACCTCACGTCGACCGACGCGGCCGGGAAGGCCACGCGCGAGGACCTCGTGGTCGACGCCGACGTCCAGGGTCCGCCGCTCCCCGCCGGGCGGGTGTCCCCCGAGCTCCGCGGGCGCAGCGCCCTGCTCCCCACAGGACAGGTCGCGCCGCTCCCGAGCTTCGACGCGCGGGCCGAGCGCGACGAGGTCGACCTGCGGCTGTCCCTCGACGCCGCGGGAAACGCCCGCGGGAGCCTCACCGTGCTCGTGCGCGGGCGCCCCGCCCAGCAGCTCGCCGAGACCTTCGAGCGCGTGGTCGGCACCGAGCGACAGCGCGCCCTGCAGAGCATCGCGCTCGCGTGGGTCCCGTTCGCCAGCGTCGACAAGGTCGAGCTGTCGTCGCGCGAGGGCAGCTGGGAGGTCGCCATCCGCGCCGACCTCACGGTGGGCAGCTACGCCCAGCCGGAGGCGGGCGGCACCTGGGCGCTGCCGGGCCTCGATCCGGTCCACATCGTCTACCCGCGCCCGTGGGTGTCGTCCCTCGGCAATCTCTACGTGACCCAGAGCGGCCGCGAGGGCGCCTTCGCGATCGACCGCGCCGTGCAATACCGGGTGCGAAGACGCGTCGAGCTCCCGGCCGGCGCGCGGCTCGTGCGCCAGCCAGGTCCGTTCGAGCTGCGCTCGAAGGAGCTCGAGGCGGCGCGCTCCACGCGCGTCGAAGGCCCGGTCGTCGAAGAGGAGTTCACCCTCGGCCTCCCCACCGGGACCGTCGCACGCGAGCGCTACGACGCGTTCGCCCTCGACGCGCGGCGCACCGACGACAGCTTCCTCGCGAGCCTCCGTGTCGCGCCCCCCGGTTCGCCCACATCGCCGGCGCCCACCTCGTCCGCGCCGCGCAAGTAGCGCGAGCGGCAGCGCCAGCGGCGTGTTGACCGGACGTGACGACGCTCGCAGATTGGGCTACATCGTCCCCACGCCGCCGCGCAAGCGTGCAGAGTGCATGAATACGCGCGTCGCCGGCGGCAGCGAGGGTCGACGGGATGAGCGGGCATTCGAAATGGGCGACAATCAAGCACAAGAAGGGCGCCGCCGACGCGAAGCGCGGCAAGCTCTTCACGAAGCTCATCAAGGAGCTCACGGTGGCCGCCCGCATGGGCGGCGGTGACGCAGGAGGCAACCCGCGCCTGCGCAAGGCGATCTCGGACGCGAAGAACCAGTCGATGCCCGGGGACACGATCACCCGCGCCGTCAAGCGAGGCACGGGCGAGCTCGAGGGCGCCTCGTACGACGAGGTGCTCTACGAGGGCACCGGCCCTGGCGGGACGCTGTTCCTCGTCGAGGGCATGACCGACAACCGCAACCGCACCGTGGCGGAGCTCCGCAAGATCTTCGAGAAGAACAACGGCGTGCTCGGCGGCGCCGGGGCGGCCGCTTGGGCGTTCGAGCGCAAGGGCGTCATCACGCTCGACAAGCCCGACGCCACGGAGGACCAGCTCATGGAAATCGCCGTCGGCGCGGGCGCCGACGACTACGCCGACCTCGAAGAGGAGTGGCACATCACCACGCCCCCCGAGGTGCTCTCTACGATCAACGACGCGCTGGAGGCCGCGGGCCTGAAGACCAAGAACGCCTCGCTCGCGTACCTCCCCAAGGCGAAGAAGCCGCTCACCGGCCGCGACGCCGAGGTCGCCATGAACCTCGCCGAGGCGCTCGACGACCACGACGACGTTCAGAACGTCTTCGCCGACTTCGACATCTCCGACGAGGAGCTCCAGAGCCTCGCGTGAGCGGGCCGTCCGGCGCGCTGCGGGTGCTGGGGCTCGACCCCGGCACGCGCCATTTCGGCTGGGGTCTGGCCGAACGGGTGGGCGTGCGCCTGCGGCACGTCGCGCACGGGGTCATCTCGCCGGGCGAGGCGCTCCCCCTCGGCGAGCGCCTGGTGCGCATCGAAGAAGGGCTGATCGAGGTGCTCTCCGCCCACGCGCCGAACGAGTGCGCGATCGAGTCGCTCTTCTTCGCGCGCGATCCGTCGGCCGCCGCGAAGCTTGGGCACGCCCGCGGCGTGGCGCTCCTCGTGTGCGCCCGCGCCGGCCTCCCCACGGGGGAGTACCCGCCCGCCCGCGTGAAATCGACGGTCGCCGGGGGCGGCCGCGCCGAGAAGGACCAGGTCGCCCAGATGGTGCGCCTCATCCTGTCGCTGCCGGCGCTGCCCCCGGCCGACGCGGCCGACGCGCTCGCCGTGGCCCTCACGCACCTCCAGCGAGCCCCCCTCGCCGCGCGCCTCGGCCCCCCCGCGCGACCCGCCCCGCGCCCTCGAAGACAGGCTTCTTTACGGGCGAAGTGAGCCCCAAGTGAACCCTTTCGCGTGGACGGCCGTCCAACCTGCCATCGAGCGCCGCATCCCCCGGTCGTCCCCGCCTTCGGCTGCCCCTCCCCGGCGCTCGCGAACCGCAGAAAAATCCGTAAGCTTCGCGCGACTCGCCCGTTTCGTCTCTGCCTTGGAGAACCCCGCCATGTCCCGCCCGACTCAGCTCCACGTCCGCCGCCGCTCCCTCGCCACCACCTTCGCGCTCGCCCTCGGGCTGGCCACGCTGGGCGCCGTCGCGGCGCCGTCGAAGCCCGCGAGCGCCGCCGAGCCCGCGCCGCTCGACGCGAAGGTCGCGGAGGACGTCGTCACCAAGGTGCAGGCCTTCTACGACCAGTCGCGCACGTTCACCGCGCGCTTCAACCAGGAGTTCACGGTCAAGGCCTACAACACGAAGCGCGCTTCGGCCGGCGTGGTCTTCTTCGAGAAGCCCGGCAAGATGGCCTGGGAGTACTCCACCCCCGCCGGCAACCGCGTCGTCTCGAACGGCACGACGGTGCGGGTCTACGAGGCCGACAACAAGCAAATGTTCGAGCAGCAGGTCAGCGGCGCCCAGAGCGGCGCCCAGTACCCCGCGGCGCTGTCGTTCCTGCTCGGCCGCGGCAAGCTGTCCGACGCCTTCAACTTTCAGGCCTTCGCGGGCGGCGACATGAAGTTCGCGGGCGGCACGGTGCTCGTGGGCACGCCGAAGACCCCCACCCCCGCCTACACGAAGGTGCTGTTCTACGTGGACACCGCCACCTCGCAAATTCGCCGCGTGCTCATCCTCGACGCGCAGGGCAACAAGAACAGCTTCGTGTTCACCGAGGTGCAGGTCAACCGCCCCGTGGTCGCCACCAAGTTCGTGTTCGAGCCGCCGCCGGGCACCACCGTCGTGAAGCCCTGAGGATTCCGGCCCGCCGCCTGGCGGCGCGGGCTATCGTGTCCGCGTGAACCTCGAAGGGAGCCCCAGAGCCGCGAACGCAGGTCGATGGCGGCCCCGATCCGTGGGCGAGGTGCCGCCGTGAACACGCAAGCGAGCCGCAGGCGAGCGGCGTGCCTACGCCAAACGACCAAAGGGAGTGCGGCATGAACGTCCCCCCCTGCCCCGCGTGCGGAGCGAACCGCACGATCCCCGGCGCCTGCCCCGGCTGCGGCGCCGTCCAGGGCGAAGGCCACGTGTGTCCGCACTGCCGGGGGCTCACCCGGGTCGAGCCCCACCCCACGCTCCGTTGGGTCTGCGCGGCCTGCAAGGGGCCGAAGCTCCCCCTCCCCATCTCCGACCCGGTGCGGCTCGAGGCCTCACGGGTGGCGCTTCGGGCCGCAAAGCCGCCGAGCCGCTCGCCCATGGTCTTCATCGCGGGTGCCCTCTACACGCTGGGAACACTCCTCGCGCTCGCTTCCAGCATGACGCCGGTGAAGGCGCTCACGCTCATCGCCGCGTGGGTGTCGTTCGGGTTCCTCCTGCGCGCGCGAGGCGGCGCGACCAAGAGCGCCGAGGCCGCCCTCAACCGCGCCTACGCGCTCGCCATTCGCGACTACGCCGGCACCGGCGGGAGCGCCACGGCGAACGAGCTGGCGGGCCTGCTCTCGATCGACGAGTCGGTCGCGGAGAGCGAGCTCGTCGCGCTCGCGGCCGAGCACCCCACGCGCATCGAGGTCGACGCGTCGGGCGACGTGCGCTACCGCGTGGGCCAAGCGGATGACGACAGCTCGAGCGAGCTCGAGGACTTCGACGCTCGGCTCGCCGAGGCGGAACGCGCGCAGGAACGGCGAAAGCGCGCGGGCGATCCGTGACCGCGCCCCCTCCAGGGCGCCGCTCGCTCACCCACGTGGGCGGGGACGTGACGCTCGGCGGCGAACCGGACACGGCGCGCGCGCTCGGCGAGGCCCTCGACGTGCGACCCGCGGGCGACGACGTCGACGAACCCGAGCGCGCCGACGTCCACGGCTTTCACGTGTATCCTGCACGTATGCACCCCACGACCGCGGCGCGCCTGGTGGCCCTCGCGGCCGACGAAGGGGCGCGCGTGCTCGATCCCTTCTGCGGCTCGGGCACCGTTCTCGTCGAGGCGCTCGCCTCCCGCCGCCACTCCGTGGGCACCGATTTGAACCCGCTGGCGGCGCGCCTCTCGCGGCTGAAGGTGCGCGCTCTCTCGGCCGAGGGGCGCGCGCTCCTGGTCGCCGAGGCGAACCGGGCGAGAGCCGTCGCCGACCAGCGGCGCAAGCTCCGTGTGGGGTCGTCTACCCGCTACCCCGAGGAGGACGTGGAGCTCTTCGATCCGCACGTGTTGCTGGAGCTCGATTCGCTCCGCGTGGGCATCGACGCGGCGGAGAAATCGACGCGCGAGGCGCTCATGCTGGTGCTCTCGAGCCTGCTCACCAAGGTGAGCCGCCAGAAGGGCGACACCTCGGCCGCACACGCGCCACGCCGCCTCGCGGCGGGCTACACGGCCAAGCTCTTCGCCCGAAAGACCGAGGAGCTCGCCGAACGCCTGGCGACCCTCGACGCGCGCGTCCCGAGGCCGCGGGCCGAGGTGAAGGTCACCGTCGATGACGCCACCGCCCTCGACACCGTCGCCACGGCGAGCGTCGACGCGGTGGTCACCTCGCCGCCCTATGTCGCCACGTACGACTACGCGAGCCATCACGTCGCCCGCCTCCGGTGGCTGGGGCTGCCGCAGCGCGAGGCCCGGCGCTTCGTGGAGCGCGAGCTCGGCTCTCGGCGCGCCTACGCCTCGCGCACGCCGCGCGAGGCCCGCGAGGCCTGGCTGGGAGAGCTTCGGGCCCTCTTCGGCGCGCTCGTCCGGGTCACGCGGCCCGGCGGGCGCGTGGTGCTGCTCATGGCCGACTCGGCGGTACGCGGCGAGGCGCTCCGCGCCGACGACCTCGTGGCGGAGGCCACGCTCGACGTCCCCGAGCTCGAGCCGTGGGCGCGGGCGTCGCAATCGCGGCCCCACTTCCACGGTCCCACCGCCGCGGCGTTCCAGCGCGCGCCGCGCCGCGAGCACGCGCTCCTCCTGCGCCGAGCCCTTCCAAGGTGACCCGCGGGGGACTATAAGTCCGCGCCATGCCGACCGTCGTCTTCGAGAAAAAGGGCAAGCCCGTCCTGACCGTCGCCGCCCCCCAGGGGGGCTCCATCCAGGACATGTGCGACGACCACGCCGCGCCGGTCCCCTTCTCGTGCAGAAGCGCGTGCTGCGGCACCTGCCGGGTCGAGGTGCTCGAAGGCGCCGAGTCGCTGGAGGCCCCCGAGGACGAGGAGCTCGACGTGCTCGACGCGTTCGGCCAGGCGCCGCCCCAGCACCGGCTGGCGTGCTGCGCGAAGATGAAGGCCGGCGGCGGCACGGTGCGCGTGCAGGCCGTGGACGACTGAATCGTGCGTCGGTTGGGCCTCGCTCGTCTCGGTTCGGCCGTGCGAGCGCCGAAGGCCCATGCTAGGGTCTCTCAAACTCAGTTCTTAGTGGAGGAGTGCTCAATGAAGCCGCAGGTCCGTAAGCTCGCTTGGATTCTTGGAGGGCTCAGCGTCCTCGGCGCCACGTCCATCTTCGCGGTCGCGTGCACCACCACTAACGGCGACGACACCCCGAGCCCGCCCGGGGTCGACGCCGCCAAGCCGCCGACGACCGGCACCGCCACGACCACGACCCCCGCCCCGGACGGCAGCGTCAAGCCCCCCACGGACGGCGGCGGCCCGGTCGACTGCGGCGCCCCCCCCAAGCTGCGCTCGCCCTTCCCGCCCGACGCGGGCGACTCGGGCGCCACGAGCTTCTACTGCCCCTTCGCGGAAGGCGGCGCGCCCTACTGCAACGGCACCCAGACCTGCTGCACCGGCTCCGGCGGCGGCACCGGCGGCTTCGACCCCACGAACTGCGTCGACGGCAAACAGGATACGTGCACCGCGGGCTCGCGCGGCCCGCGGAGCCGCTGGCAGTGCGGCGCGCCCGACAACTGCCCCGGCGCGACCCCCAACTGCTGCATCCCCGGCACCGAGGCGGGCCCGCCCGCGATCGACACGGAGAGGGGCTGCCCGGCAGAGTACCAGCGCGGCTTCTACATCGGCGGCACCATCTGCCGCGCCGGCTGCAACGCCGGCGAGCTCACGGTGTGCAGCAAGGACGCCGACTGCGGCGGCAAGAAGTGCATCCCGTTCTCCACGAACAACCGCGATCTCGGCTACTGCAAGTAGCCTACGATCGGTTCACGACTCGCGTTCACGACTCGCGTTCACGACTCGCGACGCCCCGCCTCCCTCCCCTCAGGGGAGCGAGCGGGGCGTTCGCTCGTGCAGGATGTCGCGCGGGCCGACGGTCCCGGCTACACGCGCGCGAGGATCCAGTCCGCCATCTCGGCGCAGATTTCTTTGTACGAGGGCTCGTTCAAGATCTCGTGGAAGAGGTCCGCCTTGGGAGCCCAGGTCTTGTCCGAGTGGCCGGCGGCGTCGAAGAAGCGCTTGCCCGCGGCCGGGCTCGCGACGTGATCGGCCGCGCCGAACAGCTCGAGCAGCGGCACCGACAGGGCGCCCGCGCGCGCGAAGGCGTCGGCCTGCGCGGCCTGGGTCTCGGTGAACCAGCGCGCCTTCGCCGCCTTGAACACGAGCGGATCGGCCTCATAGGCTCGCGCGCGCTCGGGATCGTGGGTCACGTCCTTGCCCGTGAGGCCGATCGGCAGGCCCAGTTTGGGCACGAGCCGCGACGCGACCTTGCCCGCGAGGACCTTCAGCGCCGGGACCTCCAGCCCTAGCCCGAAGAACGGGCCCGACAGCAAGAGTCCTTTATACTCTCTAGGCGACGTGAGCATGGACATGGTGGCGACGAGGCCACCGAAGCTGTGGCCGAAGAGGAACGTGGCGGCGCCGCTCGGCTTGGCGCGCTCGTCGACCAACTTGCCGAGCTCCTGCGCGTCGCTCAGGAACTCGTCGAACCTCTCGCAGTAGCCGCGCGGCCCCTCGGAGCGCCCGTGCCCTCGCATGTCGAGGGCGACCACGCCGACCCCCCGCGCGACGAGCTCTTCCACCACGTGATCATAACGCTCCGCGTGGTCGGCGTAGCCGTGCAGCAAGCCGAGCACCGCCTTGGTGTCGGTCGCGGCCGGGAGCCTCGCGCGGAAGTACAGGGCCGGGCCCCCGCCTTCGCGCCCCTTGATCGTGCCTTCCTCGAACTTCGCGGTCATGGACTCTCCTTGGCCTCGCGGCCGTGCACCTCTGTCGCCGGCGGCGCGCTCACCCGCCACCGTAGGGGTGCTCGTCGAGCCCCTCCGCAGCGAGCGCCGCCCGCAGCGCCGAGAGGGCGCGCGCGGCGCGTGACTTGATGGTGCCGAGGGGCACGCCCTCGCGCTCGGCGATCTCGGGGTACGTGAGCCCCTCGAAGAAGGCGATCGAGAGCGTGCGCGCCTGCGCTACCGGGAGCCTCGCGAGCGCCCGCTGCATGCGTCGCCGCTCTCGGACCTCCCCGGTGAGCTGCTCGGGATCTTTGGCCTCCGCGGGCGGCTCGAACGCGATGACCTCGCGCTGGAGCGACGCGCGCCGATCGCGGCGCCGCGTCCGATCGATCGCGAGGTTGCGCACGAGGGTCACGAGCCAGGCGATGACGCTGCCCTTCGCGCGCTCATACTGGGCCGCACGATCCGCGAGCGCCACGAAGGCGTCGTGGAGCACGTCCTCGGCCTCGGCACGATCGCGCACGATGCGCAGCGCGAGCGGAAAGAGCGACGCGGCGTGGCGATCGTAGAGCGCCGCGGCCGCGCCCACGTCCCCTCCCCCGATGCGCGCCACGAGCGCGGCGTCCTGAACATCCGACATTCCCCCGCAGGCTCCCAACGGCTCGGATGCGAGTCAAGCAAAGACGACGTCGTGTATGCTCGCGACCGACATCGAGCTCAGCCGGATGAACGAGACTTTCCCCGTGAGGACCACGCGCACGCCGACCGACCGCGCGCGCGTCGTCCGCTGGGCCGCGCTCGTGTGCGTCGCCGCGTGTGGGATCTTGCCGAGCCGCGCGCTCAGCGGGGATCCGGGCTTCCGAGTGACCCGCGGCGGGGCCATGTGGGCGGGCCGCCACGTAACGCCCGAGGTGACCGCGGGAGAGCAGGCTCTCGCCGCGCCGGCGGCCGAGCCCCTCGTGCCCTTCGTAACGGACGGCACGCTCGTGCAGACCCACACGGGCGAGCACCTGCCGCTCTCGGCCGCCGAGCCCAGCGCCGCGCGCTTCGACCGTTTGCTCGCCGACCACGTCACGGGCTCCGCGCACACGATCGATCCGCGCCTCCTCGAGCTCGTGCGCGCGCTCGTGGCTCGCTACCCGGGCGCGCGCGTCGAGATCGTGAGCGGCTACCGCAGCGAGAAGCTGAACGAGGCGAGGCGCAAGAAGGGCCGCCACGTCGCGAGCCACAGCCAGCACACATTGGGGCACGCGCTCGACTTCCGCGTGGTGCCCGCGGGCGTCACGCGTGGGGTGGATCCGCGCGCCCTCGAGAAGGAGATCCGCGCGCTCGGGTGGGACGGCGGCGTCGGCACGTACCCAACGGCCAGCGACTTGTTCGTTCACGCCGACGTGGGGCGCAACCGCCGCTGGCAAAACTGAGAGCGGGCTGACGCGCGCTGATCCGAGGCGCGTGGGCGCGGGCGCGACGAACGTCCTACAGGTCGAGCTCGGGCAGCGGCTTGTGCATCGCCTGGAGCTTTTCGCAGGCCGCTTGGACGGCACGCCGGCACCCGAAGCCGAGGTACGGCGCAGCGGCGGCGGGGTCCTTCGGCGTGCCCACCCCGTCGGCCAGCATGATCCCCACGGTGGCGCAGCCGTCGGCGCCGCCGCTCTCGCACGAGGCGCGCGCGAGGGCGAGCGCGCGCGCCGGGTCCCGCCCCACCCCCTCGGCGCGGGCGTACGCGAGCGCGAGGTCGTTGCAGGAGAAAGAGTCGCCGGCGTCGCAGGCCCGCGTGAGCAGCTCGATCGCGCGTGACGGATCGCGCCCCACGCCGCGGCCGTCGCGGTAGCGGGCGCCGAGCTCACCGCATGACGCGAGATCGCTCGCCTCGCACGCTCTCCCGAGCAGCTCGACGGCGCGGCGCTCGTCCTTCGGGCCACCGATGGCGCGCGAGAGGTAATAGGCCGCGTCGGTGCACCGGAGCTCGACCTCGCACTCCTCGAGCGCCAGCGCGCGCGCTCTTTCCGGTGACCGCTCGAGCCCCGGCCCGCCCGTTTCGTACAGCGTCGAGAGCGAATGGGCGTGCGTATAGACCTTGAGCGACGCCAGGCGAGAGAGCCCAAGCGCCCCCTCGCGCTCGTGCTTCGGCTCGGGGAGCCCGTTGACCTTGTGGGCCTCGAGCGCCATGCACGAGTCGAGCTCGCCGCCCTTGCAAGCGCGATCGACGAAGCCGAGCCCGGCGCGCGTGTCCCGGCGGTGGTCCATGCGCACGGCGAGGAGCGCGGCGCCTTGTTCGCCGCAAGCGCTCGCGTCTCCGCGGAAGCACGACTCGGCGAAGAGGCGCTCGGCCCGCGGCCGATCGCGCGGCACCGCGCGCCCGGTGAACAAGAAGGCGCCGAGGTTCACGCAGCCCGTGGTGAGCCCGCCGGCGCACGCGCGCTCGAGCGCCGCCGCGGCCTGGGGATAGCTCGTGGGCGTGCCGCGGGGCACGACGTCGACGCGCGTTCCCCAGCCGGCGCACCCGACCTGGAACGGTCCGCCGCAGCGGAGCTTGTAGACCGCCGCGCCGCGAGGCCCTCGGCGCGGCGTCGCCGACAGTCCACCCGCGACGAACGCGAGGTTGTTGCAGCCCGCCGGCTCGCCAGCGACGCACGCACGCTCGAAGGCCTCCCGCGCGAGCGCCGGGTTCGGCTGGGCTCCACCGAGGCCCTCGGCGCGCATGACCCCGAGGTTGTTGCACGAGAGGGAGGAGCCGCTGTCGCAGCCTCGCTCCAGCGCCGCGCGCTCCTCCCCCGGCGGGGTCGCGGGATCGAGCCACGCGAGCGCGCACAGATCGCCGCTGGACACCGCGCACAGATCCCGCCACGGGCGGGTCCGGAGGGGCGCGAGGCGGGCCGGAGGGGAGCGTCCCGGCGGCCCCTCGAGGGCGTGCGCGAGGGTGAGGCCGCAGTCGAGGAGCTCCTCGGTGGAGATCGGCGATTCCTTGCAGGCTGCATCGAAGTAGGCGCGCGCGTCGCGCGCGAGATCGGGCGTCCCGAGGTCCTTCAAGGTCCCGAGCAGCGCGCAGCCCGGGCCGTCGCTGCACCCTCGCTCGAGCAGTGCGATCCCCTGCTTGAGGTCGCGCGCCGCAGCGTCGGCCGGGAACACGAGGGCCCGGCCGAGCGCCGCGCACGCCTCCGGCACGTCTTGTGTGCATGCGGCGCGGAGGGTGATCTGCGCCCGCAGCCGCGCCTCGGGATCGCGCGCGTCGAGCTCACCCAACGCCGCGCGCGCGCAAGCACGCACGGCGCCACGGGCGCACGCTCGCCCGCACGCGGCGGCGTCCGCCGAAGAGGAGCACGCGGCCAAGTCGCGGCGCGCGGTGGCCGCGCCAGCGCGCGAGCGCCACACGAGGCCGCCGACGACGAGCGCGCCAACGACGAGCGCGCCAACGAGGACTCGACGCGGGGCGCGGCGCGCCTCGGCGCCGAGCTCGGGCTTGGTGACCGAGACTCCAGGCGGCTGGGCGGGGGTCGCGCTGGCACTGGCCTGCGGCAGCGGCGCGCTCTCGACCACGACGGCGCGTTCAGGCTTCGCGTCACCGCTCCCGGTCGGCGCGAGCCTCGAGCGCGCGGTGCTCGGGACGAGCTCGGTCGGCGCGTGCGCGACGTCGACCTCGCCCGAGCCGGCGAGGGCGTCGATGAGGTCGCGCGAAGGGAGCCCCACCGGCGGCGCTCCGAACGCCTCGGCGAGCGCCTCGATCGCCACGCCTGCGGAGGGGAAGCGCCCCGCCATCTCGCGGCAGACACAGCGAGAGAACCAGGCGTCGAAGCCCTCGGGCAGCGGGCCGTCGAAGCCGACCTGCCCCGCCCGCTCCCGCGCCAGCGCCAGCGGCTCGAGGCACACCTCCCGGACCAGACTGAGCGCGCTGCACTCGGGCTCCCGGGCGCACAGCCAGTACGGCCGCCCCGTGAGCAGGTAGAAGACGATGAGGCCCAACGCCCAGATGTCCGTGCCTGGCCCGATTTCGTCGGCGGCGCCGGCCTGCTCGGGCGACATCCAGAGGGGCGTACCGATGGCGTCCGTCCGCGTGATCTGCGCCTCGCGGACGATGTGCGCGATCCCAAAGTCAAGCACCTTGACGAAGAACGGCGAGCCGGTGCGGCGCGACTCCGACAGGAAAATGTTCTCGGGCTTCAGGTCGCGGTGCACGACCCCCGCGGCGTGGGCCGCGTCCATCGCGTGGGCGAGCTGCCGGAGGATCTCGAGGGCGAGCTCGAAGGGCAGCGCGCCGCGCGCCTCCACCAGGCCGAGCAGGGTCTGCCCCGTGAGCAGCTCCATCGCGAGCCAAGGTGCCTGGAGCTCCCGCGTCGATGCCCGCGGCGACGACCGACACGACGTGATCGCTCGCGATGCGCGAGGTGACCTTCGCCTCCTGCGCGAACCGGGCGCGCAGCTTCGGCTGACTCACGAGCTCCGCGCGGATCACCTTGAGCGCGCGCTTCGCCCCCGTCGACACCTGCTCGGCGATGTACACCGCACCCATCCCGCCCTCGGAGAGCCTGCGCTCCACGAGGTAGTCGCCACCGACGAGGGTGCCCGGCTCGAGCATGCGCCCGATTGTACACGGGGGGCCCGCCGCGTATTCGAGGAAGCCCAGCCGCGCCTTGACCGCGGCTCTGCGGCGGTGCGAGGCTCGCGAAATGCAGCCCCCCTACGGACCTCACGGAGGTCCCCCGCCGCCCCACGGCCAGCCACCCTATTACCCTGGCCACGGCCAAGCCGCCCAGGCGGGCCCGGCGAAGGGGGGCACCGGGCTCCTCGTCGGCGGCGGCGTCGGCTGCGGCGTCGCGGTGCTTCTCCTGTTGCTCGGCGGGGTGCTCTTCGCGATCGGCACGAGCAACCGGCGCATGCGCGAGGCGCAGCCGGTGGGCGCGGTGGTGGTCCTCCTCGCCGGTCTGCCCGGCCTCGTGGGCGGCGGGCTCGTGCTCGCGGGCATCATCAAGCGGAGCTGAACGGCGAGAGCCGCCCTCTCTCTCCCCTCACCCCTCGAGCGACACCGTCGACTCGAGCGGCACGGCGGGCTCGGGCGCGAGCTCGTACCCTGCGGAGCCGAGGCGGTAGAGCACCTGCGCCACGGAGGCCTCGAAGGCCACCGTGCGCCGCTTCGGTCGGTAGCCGTCCGTGAGGGGCATCCGCGGCACGTGCGCGATGACCCGCGGCCGCGCGTGTGCGGGGAGACGTGACATCGCCGCGTCGAGGCGCGCGCCGCCGAGCTCGGCCGACGAAACGAACGCGGCATGCACCACACGCTGCGCGCCGGCACCCTCGGCCGCGAACGCGCACGCCAGCTCGATCTCGGGCAGCGCGTAGAGCGCGTCCTCCACGGAGCGCAGCGACACGGCCCCGCCGTGGGTCGCCACGAAGCCGGCGCGCGAGTCGACGAACCACACGTCGCCGGCGCTGTCCTCGCGGACCACGTCGGAGCTGACGACCCACGGCTCGTTGCCGAACGCCGCGCGGACGACGTTCGCCTCGTCCCCGTGCTCCTCGGCGGGCTGCCGCATCGCGAGCAGGCCGGGCTCCCCGGACAGCGCGCGCACGAGGTGACCGTCGACGTCGCGGAGCAGCTCGCCGGTCGCGAGGTCGACCTTCACGACCGCGAGCTCGGCGCTCCCAGGCAGCGGCCGACCGACCGCGCCGAGCTTCTCGCCAGACGCGTTGGCGAGCACCGCGCGCTGCGTGGTGGAGGCGTAAAACTCGAGGACGCCGACGTTGAAGCGCTCCTCTAGCTTCTCCCACAGGTCGGGGCGCATGCCGCTGCCGGCGACCATGCGGACGGGCAGCGTGCGATCGCCCCGCTTCGGCGGAGTGTGCACCAGCGGTCGCAGCATCTCGCCCGCATAGAAGATGACCGTCGCGCCGTAGCGACGCACCTCGGAGAAGAAGGTCTCCGAGGAGAACGGCGCGCCGAGCGCGAGCCTCGCGCCCGCGACGAGCGCGGCGCCCACCGCGACCAGGATCGCGGCCGGGTGGTGCAGCGGGATGCACGAGTACACGGTATCGGCCGGCTTGAGCGTGCAGGCCGCGGCGGCCCCATGCGCGGAGAGGGCCCACCTGTGGAACGTCACCGGGGCGGCCCGCAGCTCGCCGCTGTCCGCGGGGCGGAGCAGGATGGCGCCCAGGTCGAGCGCGCGGCCCGCGTCGAGGCGCAGGTCGGCGGGGAGCGTCACCGCGGCCGGGTCGATGGCCTCCATGTCGACCGCGCGCGGATCGAACGCGCGGGGGGCGCCTCGCTCGGTCGCGCCGAGCACGAGCACCGACGACGCTCCTGCGGCCTTCAGGACGACGGGCAGGTTCCGAGGGTCGGCCGCGAAGTAGCGGCAGTCCGTGCGGGCTGCGGCGCGGCCCATCTCCACGGGCGAGGCGTCGGGCGGCGCGAGCACGGGCACCGCCCCGAGCCGGATGAGCGCCGTCGCCAGCGACAGGTAGCTCGGGCGCGACTCCATCACGACGAGCACGCGGTCGCCTGGGCGCACGCCCGAGTGGTAAAGACCCTTGACCACATGGGTGACCCGCGCGTCGGCCTGCTCGTAGGTGAACGCGCGATCGCGGAAGAGGAAGAAGGTGCCCTGCGGGCTCGCCTTCGCCGCCGCAGCGAGCCACTTCGACGGGTTCGTCACCGTGTCGGGGCGCACGTCCTCGAGCGCGCGCAGCTGAGGCTCCTGGTAGCGCACCCCGTCGAGCGCGTCCGCCGCGGAGGACGAGGCGTCGCCGATGCGGCGCCACAGGCGCTTCGCGGTCTTTGACAGGGCCGCGGCGAGCAGGTCGAGCTCGGCGTCCATCCCGCCTTCGCGCAGGGCCGGCTCGGTCTTCGCGGCGATGGCCCGCGGCGCCGGCCCCACACCCTCGCGGTGCGCGACCCACTCGGCCACCGTGGGCCACGAGACCAACATGGCCCGCGAGCCGACCACGAGGCCGAAGTGCCCCGCCTCGATCGACACGAACGTGACGCTCGCCTCCGGCGCCGCCTTCACGATGGCGCGGACGGCCTCTGCGCGCGCGATCTCGTCGTTCGTGCCCACGAAGCAGAGGATCGGGCACACGATGTCGGCCAGCGTGACGGTGCGGCCGTCGATGAGGAAGCCCCCGGAGATCATCCGGTTGTGGACGATGAACTCGTCGACGAAGTCACGGAGCGCCGGCCCCGGCCACGCGACGAAGCCCTCGCCGCCCAGAAAGCGACGGCGGGCCTCGCGTCGAACGAGCGCGTGCCGGTCGTGGAGCTTGGCGAGGAACTCGAAGCGTTGCTGGATCTCCTTCTTCGTGGAGAGGACCTTGAAGCCCGTGCTCGTGAGCTTGCCGGGCAGCGCGCCGATGCGGTCGACGATGCCCGTGAGCGCGGGCTCGATGAACTGCGCGAAGGCGGCCATCGCGTCGCCCCGCACCTGCGCGGGCAGGTTCTTGTGGATGTCGACGGGGCTGCCGAACGTGACGATGCTCCTGACGCCGCGGGAGCGGACGTAGGCGACCGCCTGGTACGCGAACATGCCGCCCTGCGAATAGCCCACGACGTGCGTGTCGCGTCCCTCGAGCTCGCGCACGCGCTCGATGCTCCGCGCGACGGCCTTCACGTGATCGGTGAGGTTGCGGAGCAGCCCGTCTGCGCTGCGCTCGGGTGCGCCGAAGTCGACGAGGTACGGCGTGATGCCCGCCCGTCCCAGGGCCGCCACGGCCGAGAGCTCGGCCTCGATGTCGTAGATCTCCGAGGCGACCATGAGCGGCGGAACGAGCAGCACGGAGGGCCCCGACGAGCCCTCGCCCGCGAGCGGGGTCCCGCGGCCGCTCGAGCGCGTCGCGTAGCGTCGGAGCTTGTGGTGGGCCCCCTCGTCGACGACGTCGTACGGCGCGCTGTACTCGGGCCCGAGCTTGCCGAGCCGAACGAGCTCGAGCGCGTTGCGGGTCGACCGAGTGAGGCGTGAGAGGACCGACATGGGAGCATGCTACCCCACCTTCCGCGGCGGCAACGCGACGCTTGCGTGACAGCCCGGCCTCGCGCGCGACTCGCACCGACGCTCGCCCCGCGGACAAGCGCCGCGATTTCGCGCCGCGCGGGCCCCGCATGGGGTAGGAACCTCGCCGTGGGAACGGCCAGCCCTGCCGCGAAGCACGGGGGCATCCCCCACGTCCCGGCGCTCGACGGCCTCCGCGGGGCGGCCGTGCTCGGGGTTCTGTTCTTCCACTCGCAGGGCGCGCTTCCCGGGGGTTACCTCGGGGTCGATCTGTTCTTCGTGCTCTCCGGGTACCTCATCACGAGCCTGCTCGTGGCCGAGCACGCGCGCACCGGGGCCGTCGCGCTCGGGCCCTTCTGGACGCGGCGGGCGAGGCGGCTCTTGCCCGCCGTGCTCGCGCTCATGCCCGGGATCGGCCTCTACTGCGCGCTCTGGGCCAAGCACGGCGAGCTCGCCGCGATCCGTCGCGACGCGCTCGCGACGCTGGGCTACGTCGCGAACTGGCGCGCGATCTTCGCGAACAAGAGCTACTGGGACCTGTTCGCGGCGCCCTCCCCGCTCGAGCACACCTGGAGCCTCGCGATCGAGGAGCAGTTCTACGTGTTGTGGCCGCTCGTGGCCTGGGTGGCGCTCCGGCGGTCGCGGCGCGCTCTGCTCACGCTGTCGCTCGCGCTCGCCGCGGTCTCGGTGGGGCTCATGGCGGCGTGGTACGCGCCCGCGCATACGGCGCGCGTTTACCTCGGCACCGACACCCGCGCGTCGGGCATGCTGCTCGGCGCGGCGCTCGCGTGCGTCCTCACCCCGGAGCGCCGGCTCGACGGCGCCCGTGGTCGCCTCCTCGATGTCGGGAGCCTGGCCGGGCTCGGCGTGCTCACGATCGCGTGGGCCCGCCTCGACGGTGAGAGCCCGTGGCTCTACCGGGGCGGCTTCCTGGCGTGCGAGCTCGCGTGCCTCGCGCTCATCGCGGCGGCCATCCTCCGCCCCGCGGGGCCGCTCGCCCGCGCCTTCTCGTTCGGTCCGCTGCGCGCGGTCGGCAACGTGAGCTACGGAGTGTACCTGTGGCACTGGCCGGTCTTCATCGTGCTCTCGCCCGAGCGCGTGCACCTGTCCACCCTCCCCCTCGGCGCGCTCCGCTTCGCGGTCTCGTTCGCCATCGCGGCGCTGTCGCTCCGCTTTCTCGAGAAGCCCATTCGCACTCGAGGCCTCACCTTCGGCAGCGCACGCGCGATCGTGCCCGCCGCGTTCGCCGCCTCCTTCCTGTCGGTCGCGATCCCCACGTGGACGCGGAGACCGGCTCCCCCTCCGCCGCGGCCGCCCGTGATCGCCGGCGCTCCGTATGCGAGCAAATACTCAGTTTCGATGCAGACGCTCCCGCCCGCGGCGGAGCTCGCGCCCGGGGCGCTCCGCGTCCTCACGCTCGGCGACTCGGTCGCGTCGTTCCTCGGGATAGCCCTCCGCCACCGCCAGGACGACGCTCGCGCGTTCGCCGCCGAGCGAGGCGTGGGGTCGTGCACGCTCTTCGCGACCGGCGCCCACGTCATCGCGGGGCGCGCGGTCGTCGAGTCGAGCTGCTCGTCGAGCTGGGTGGCCGACGTCGAGCGCCTGCGACCCGACGTCACGCTCATCATCATGGGCGGCGCGTTCCTCACGCAGGGCGTGTGCGATGGCGCGTTTGGAGCCGCCTACGAGGCGCGCCTCGGCACCCTCGTCGACGCCATGGGCCCCCGGGCGGGCCAGGTCGTCATCGCGCTCGTGCCGACCCCCGTGGGGCGATGGCGGCACAGCGACGTGCCCGAACGGGTGGTGTGCCTGAACGCGGCGCTCGCACGCTTCGCCGTGAGGCGCGGCCTGCCCACCCTCGACCTCATGAGCCACGTGTGCCCGACCAAGGAGTGCACGCTGCGGAGCCAAGGCGAGCTGGTGCGGCCCGACGGCCTCCATTTCGACGGCGTGGGCGCCGAGGAGACGGCCGCGTGGACGTGGACTGAGCTCTTCCGACTCACGGCCGCCGCCGCCCGCGACGCCGGACCTCGCCCCCGGTGAGAGGCTCGCTCGATGTGGCGCGCTGGCCCCCTCCCGAAGGCATGAGCCCTCGGCCCCGACCGCTCGGAGAGGCGCATCGGCGGGGCCCGGGGCGGGGCGGGCGCGGCGTGATCGGGCGGTTTTTCCAGCGCGCGACGCGCCGGTCTCCTAGACTCCGGGCATGCACACCGTCGACGTGCTCCAAGACTTCCCGCAGCCCATCTCCCAGGTCTTTCAAGACTTCCACGATCACGAGGAGCTCGGACGTGTCCTCCGCGCCCCGATGAAGCACCTCCGCGACGGCAGCGGAGAGGGCGGCAAGCACGGGGTGGGGTCCGTGCGCCGGGTCGGCCCCCCCGGCCCGCTCGCCTTCGAGGAGACGGTCGTCGCCTACGAGACCGACAAGCTCATCGAGTACCAAGTGACCCGCGGCTCGCCCATCAAGAACCACCTCGGGCGCATGGTGTTCAGCGAACGTCCGGGTGGCGGCGGATGCCGGCTCCATTACACCATCCAGTTCGAGGCGAAGGTCGAGGCGCTCGGCCCGACCATCCAGTGGGTGCTCGACCGCTCCATCAAGTCGGCGCTGGAGCGCTACGCCGCCCGACGCTGACCGGTCCACGCGCGCCGAGCTCGAGCGTGAGCGTGGGCCTCCGCGCGACGGCTACCCGCGCGCGGCGCGCTCGATCTCTTCTTGGATGATCTTCGCCTGCCGGTGCGCGGAGAAGTCGCGCTCGATACGGGCGCGGCCCGCCCGTCCGTGCAGCGTCGCGGAGCCCGGATCGCGGAAGTAGCGGAGCATCGCGTCGGCGAGCCCTGCACGTCGGGCGGCGCGCCCCCGCGACGAGCGTGCCAGTCTCCCCGGCGCGGAGCATCTCGGCCACGCCCCCGACGTCGAACGCGGCGACGGGCTTGCCCATGGCCATCGACTCGATGACGGCGCGGGGCAGCGGGTCGGCGTACACGCTCGGCACGATGGCCACGTCGAAGTCGGCCACGTACGGGCGCACGTCGGAGCGGAACCCGAGGAACGTGACGTGGCGCTGGAGCCCGAGGGCGCGAACGCGAGCGCGGCACTCCTCGAGGTGGTCGGGCGTGTAGTCCTCCGGCGTGTCGCCGATCACCGCGACGTGCACCCGCTCGCGCTCGTCGGCGGTCATGCGCGCGAGCGCGAGCTTCGACGCCGAGACGAGCTCCATGTAGCCCTTGCGGGGCAGAATGCGCCCCTGGCTCCCGAAGACGATCGTCCCCTCGGGGAGACCGAGCTCACGGCGCAGGACGGGCGCGGGGGCCGCCGCACCGAAGTCGTCGGGGTCGAGCGCGTTGTGCACCACGCGCACCTTCTCGGGGCAGTGCGGAAACAGGGCCGCGGAGGCGCCCGACACACACACGATGCGGCGCACGCCCATGGAGGCCGCGAGCCGGTCGTGGACCCCGGCGAGCGCCTTCGGCACGCTGGTGTACCGCACATGCCAGAGCGCGGGCACGCCGGAGAGCTTCGCGATGGCGCCGCCAAAGAAGTCGGCGTTCGTGCCATTGCAATAGAGCAGATCATACCGCCCACGGCGCAGGAGCGCGGCGAGGCGCCGAATCGCGCGCGCGCCGCGACCGACGTTGCCGACGAACCGCACGCCCTTCCGCAGCGGGTTCGCGTCGAAGTCGCTCCGCTCCATGGCCCGCGACCACGGCTCGACGGGGTTCTCCACCAGCGTGTCCTCGAAGAAGAGCTCGTCTGCTACCGGCTCGGCCGAACCCTCGTAGAGCTCCGAGAGCACACCCCGGCGGGGCAGCACGACGGCGCGATGGACGACGGCGGGGTCGAGGAACTTCAGGATGTAGTAGAGGCTGCGACCCGGCCCGCCGTTGCGGGACGTGTCGTTCAGGAAGAGCACGCGAAGCTTCACCATCGGGGCGCGGTACTTAGCACGCAGCGACCCTCGCCGGCTGCGCCGCGGGCCGCGCGGCTCGCCGCGCCGGCGGCCGCCGCCCCAAGAACGGCGCCCGAACCTCCGGCGTGTCGGCTACCGTGCGCCCGTGCTCGACACGGTGCTCCGCGCGAGGCTCTCCCCCAAGGAAGAGCGCGACTACGACGCGTTCGTCGCTGCGGCGAGCGACGGCGGCTTCGCGCAGCTCCGCGACTACGCCGAGCTCGCCACGAGCGATCGGCCCTTTCGCGCGGAGTATTTTCCTGGCGAAAGAGCGGCCGCGCGGGGGCGCGGTCGTCGGCGCGGCCCTCGTGCTGCGCTCGCGGCTCGGGCCGGCGCCGCTGCCGTTCGCGCAGGTCGAGCGTGGCCCCGTGGTGGGCGTTCCCTCCCGCCTCGGCGAGGTCCTCGTCGCGCTGCGACGGGCGCTCTTGCTCCGCGGGGTCGTGCGCCTCTCGGTCATGCCCTATTGGTCCGGGGCCGAACGCGCGCACGTCGAGGCGACGCTCGCGCGGCTCGGCTTCCGGGCGGTCGACGACGACGCTGGCGCGCACGTGCGGTCGGTGCGTATGCCGCTCGTGGGCACCGAGGCCGAGGTGCTCGGCGGGAGCGGGCGAAAGACTCTGCGCTACGAGCTGAAGCAGGCCGCGAAGGCGGGCGTCGTCAGCGCGCGTGCGCGGGGCGAGGAGGCCCGCGCGTTCGTCGCGCTGTCGCGCGAGACCATGGGCGCCCAGGGACGCGACGAGGCCGCCAAAGGCGACGCGTTCGGGCTCGCCTTGGCCCGTGTCACGGCGCGCTCCGAGCGCGCGTGCTTCGTCTCTCGCGACGGGCCTCTGGCGCGCGCTCGGCGCCGTGGTCGTCGCGCGGACGAACCGGCGCCTCACGCTCTTGCTCGGCGCGACCTCCACCGAGCGCCGGCCCTTCTCCAAAATGAGCCCGCCTCTCCTCGAGGCCATCCGGTGGGCGCGCGGCCACGGCGCGCTCGAGCTCGACCTCGGGGGCGTGCCGCGCGAGGGCGACACCGACGCCAAGCGCGCCGCGATCGCGGCGTTCAAGCACGGCTTCACGAAGGACACGATCGATCTCGTGCGCGAGCACGTGCGCTGGGGCTGACCGCTCGACGCGAGGACGTGGCCGCCCCCCACGTCTCGTTCGACCCCCCGCGCTCAATCCCCCGACGCCGCGTGCACACCTCGCCACCGCGCGAGCAGCGCTTGCCACTCGGGGGCCTCCGACTCGGGGAGCAGCGCGGCGATCGCGAGGCCGAGCTGGAGATCACGGAGCTCGGCGCGCGGCGCCCACGCGAGCGGAGCGCCGACGACCACGCGGAAGGCGCGCTCGGGTTCGCTCCACCACACGGCGACGGGCACCGTCGGCGCGGGGAGCCCGCCGAGCCACCTCCCAGCCCCCGGGCGAATGTCACCGAAAGCGCCGCGCGCGACCCCCTCGGGGAAGACGAGCACCGGCCTCGCCCCCGCCACGCGCCGGAACGCGCGGAGCTGCGCGAGACCCGCGGCGAGCGCCGCCTCCGCGCCGAGCGCCGGCAGCGCGAGCACCCGCGCCTCCCACGCGCGGAGGACCCGATCGGTCGTCGCGCGGAGGAGCCGCCGCCAGCGGGAGGGCGAAGCGCGAGGCGGCCTGCGGCCCACCACGAGACAGACCTCGTCCGCGAGCCGGGCGTCGGTCCGCGCGGGCTCTGCCGAGAGCACCGCCGCGGCGATGAGATCGACCGTGAGGTGAGCGTGGCCGTGGTTCAGCGCGAGCACGAAGGGCCCTCGCGCGGGCACGTGCTCCAAGCCGCTCGAGAGCACACCGCGCCCACCGAGGCGCTGCTCGAGCACCCGCGACAAGCGCCTGGCCCCGAGGGTCTCCACGGCGACGCGGGCCCAGAACCCCAGCGTGGCCCACAGCCCCCGCCGCGCCCCCACCGGGACGTCGGGCGGTCGAGGTGGGGCCGGCGCCTTGCGCGCAGAGTCGGCCGGTGGCGCCGCGGCCGTGGGCGTCACCGCGGCGGGATGTCGTGGAGATCGCGCCCTGTCACGTGGCGCGCGTCGGAGGGCCCGCGTGGGGGGCCTCCGGTCGACGACGAGTTCGAGCTCGCGCCAAAGCCGTTGGACACGGAGTTCGCCGACTCCGCGGACGCCGAAATCGAGAGCCCCTCGGTGAGCACCTCGCAGCTCGAGCTCAAGACCTCTTCCGCCATCGTCCCTCCCGCGTCTCGCCGACTGGCAAGAACACTAGCCTCCCCGCTCGGCGCGCAGCAAGGACCGCGCGTGTCGGCGAGCATGACTCCGTGACGCGAGCGCCGTCGCGCGGGTGTCGCGGCGACCTCGCCCGCGCCGGCGGCGCCAACTAGAACGAAACGATATACATCTGCTTTATCTGATGGCCGTAGTCGCGAGCGCCGGGCGCGGGCGTCTCGGTGACCGACATGCACGAGTCGCCGAAGGAGATGTGCACCGGGCGCCGCGGGCCCACTTCAGAGGGACCGCCAGAGCCGCCCGCGATGTTGCAGCGGTCCGCCCACTCCATCTGCGTGTCGCCCTGACCGTTCGCGCAAGGCCGAGCTCGGTCGACCAGTTCGCGTTTCGGTCAGTGGTCGAGCAGAGGTACGTGCTGCTGCCCTGCTGCGACATCGAGCTGCCGAGGGAGATCTCCACCTTCGCGCGACGCGACGGGTCGACCGACGTGACGCCGAAGTTCGTGCTCGCGCCCACGCCCCGCTCGTCTCGCTTCGTCCACGCCGTACAGACGCCGAACGAGTCGCAGTCGCGCTCGTAGCTGACCCGCACGACCGACTTGGCGTTCAGGGGTCCGGTGGTGGGGAACCGCGGCGTGCCGGTGCAGGTCGGGAGTGCCGGCGCCGGGGGAGCCGCGTCGACGGGCGCCGCGTCGGGGCCGGGGCCCGCGTCGACGGGCGGCGCGCCCGTCCCTGTGAACTGCACGCTGAAGGTCCCGTTGGCGAAGGCCGTGTCGCGGAACGCCACGTAGTAGGTGCCCGCGCTCGCGAGGGTCGCCTTCACGTGCGCGTCCTTGGTCGTCGAGCTCGCGTTGCCGTTGCTCTTCACCGTCGCGAACGAGGGCCCGAGGATGTACGCGTAGGGGTCCCCGCCGCTCGGCGAGCGCACCCAGAAGTCGACGACGTCGCCCTTCTGCGCGGTGAACGAGTACGCCCAGTACTTGGGTGCCGACGTGTACGAAGCCGTGAGCGTCTGGCCGGGCGCGATCGCGCCGATCACGCGGACCCGCGAGGCCGCGAGGTCGGACTCGATGTCGGCGGTCTCCTCTTCCTCCGGCGCTCCCTCGAACGCGCATGCCCCGAGGGCGGAGACGGAGAGCGGGAGGAGGGCGGCGACGAAGAGGGAGCGGAGGCGCATGGTTCGGTTCCTTGAGGCGGAGGTTCGCGGGGTCTCGCCGCCTGTTACGGACCCCGCCAGGATTCTTCCTCGCCTGTCCACCTTCTCTTTGGCCACGGCCCTGCGCGGGTCGCCCCGGGCTCAGTGGCTGATGAACACCCCCTGCCGGTTGGCCGTGGCGATCAGGAGCCGGAGGCGCGCCTCGCTCGCGTCGAGCTTGGCCCCCGTGTCGCCCCGGCGCCGCCGGCTCTTGATGAACGCGAGCTCGACCAGCGCGAGCTGCTTGTCGCGTCGCTTGCGCCACGTCGGGATGCCCTGCGTGAACAACACGACCGTGTTGCGCCAGCCGAGCGTGGCGTACGAGCTCACGAGCCGGAGCTCCGTCGGCTGGAGGAGATCGCCCACCTCACCGAGCAGCTCTCGAATCACGATGCGCCGATCGCGCGTCACGAGCACCCAGAGCAGCCCAAAGAAGGCGACATCGATGAGCCAAGAAACGATCAACATCACGAGGACGCCGCCCTCGCCCAGGAACGTCGGCAGGCCGTTGTGGACCGCGTGCATTCCCATCGCTGCCACGAACCCGAGGACCGGCCCGCAGACCTTCACCCACAGCTTCTTCGACTCCGCCGCGACGCCGAAGCCAAGCCCGGTGCACGCGGTGAAGGTGCAGTGCGAAAGCCCGAGGAGTACGGTACGGAGGAAGAGGAGCACCACGAAGCCGCCGAGGCCCTCGGTCGCGAACTGGCGCCCGACGTAGAGGATGTCCTCGGTGAGGGTGAAGCCGAGCCCCACCACGCCGCCGTAGATGGCCCCGGCGAGCGGACCGTCGAGGCGCTTCAGGCCGAGCAGGCTCATGAGCGCGATGAGCGCTACGCCGATGGCCTTGAAGCCCTCCTCGAAGACGGGGCGAGCACGGTCGCGCCGATCGCGTCGAGCCGCGGGTCCTTCTCGCTCATGCCGAGCCCGCGCTGGATGACGCCCTCGAAGAACGACGACGACGCCCCTCCGGCCGTGGTCGCGATGACCGCACCCCAGAGGAAGGCGAGCCCGATGAGCCACCACGGCTCGGGCTCGAACCTATCCACCCATCGGATGAAGAACAGATAGGTGAGCACGAACGGCGTCACGAAGAGGACGCCGAGGAGCAGCCCCGAGAGCATCGCGCTACTGTACCACGCGTACCACGCGTATCACGCGGCCCGCGCCGGGCGCGGAGCTACTCCGCGGCCGGCTTGGCGAGCGGACCGGGCGAGCCCGCGCCGGGAGCGAAGCCCGCCCCGATCGCCTCGCGGGCGTCGGTCGAGCGAGGCTCGGTGAAATAGAGGTACCCGGTCTCGCCCAGGTCGAGCAGCGCCGGCGCGCGCTCCTTGCCCTTGGCGGCGTAGACCGCCAGGGGCTGGCGCGCCAGCGGCCCCTCATGACCATAGCGCGCGGCGAACCCGATCGCCGTGGTGCCCGCCGTGGCCATGCCAGTGTAGAGTACACGCACATGCGCGCGCTTGGCGGTCGCGGGGGTCTCTCGCACGCTCACGCAGGGATCGGCGACCCCGACCTCGTCGAACGGCGGCTTCTCCCCTGGCGCGAGCGTCGCCGGATCGACCCGGGGGCTCGGCCCGAGCACCGGGTCGAGCGCCGGGGTCCGCGGATCGGCGTCGACGCGCGCGAAGGCCCGCGCCGAGAGGTCCGACACGGCCTCGCCGAGGGTGCCGCCGGACGAGTAGAAGAGATGCACCCGGCTCCCCTCCACGTAGGCGGTGGGCGACCCCGGCGCGCCACGCTCCCACGGGGCCGCGCCGCGAGCGTCGAGGGCGGGCGCGGGGTCTTTCACGAAAGGCTCGCCCGGCGAGGCGGCGCGCGCGAGCCCGACGCCCCCGGCGCCTGCGTAAAAGAGCCACACCTCGCCGCCCACGCGCAGCGCGAACGGCGAGGCGACCACCCCTCCCTCCCAGGGCTCGGTCGGCGCGAGCGCGAGCGTGAGGCCCGCCGCGCGCCCCGGCGCGGCGCCGCTGCCGGCGAAGGAGCGCCCGTCGGTCGCGTAGGTGCGCACGATGACCGGGCCCGTCGGCACGCCGCCTTCGCCCTTCCCCACCGCGCCGGCGAAGAGCCACACCCGCGGCTCGCGCGGATCGTCGCCAAGCACGGCCGGCTCGCGGTAGCCGCCCTCGCCGTCAAGGACGAACGGCGCGATCCCCGGCACCTCGCCAGCCGCCAGCCGGCGGAACGGCCCGACCCCCGCGGTGGGGAGACCGAGATCGCCCTGCCCGTCGGATCCGATGGTGGAGCAGGACGTCGCCAGGAGGCCGAGCGAGCCGGCGAGGCCGACGGCGAGCGCGATGTCTCGGGTCATCGCGCGCGCCCCCTCTGCACCGTCGCCGCCGTCGCCACGCGCGGCGCGGAGGTCGCCGCGGGGCGCGCGCCTCCCACCACGGGACCGTCGAACGTGGCCGTGAGGGTCGCGCCGAAGTTCCAGATGGTGCCTCCCGCGCGGAAATCGCCCACGAGATCGGCGGGGCTCGCCTTGAGGGTGTCGGCCTCGGGCAGGACGCTGAGCTGCGCGTGACCGTCGAGGGCGATGGAGCCCGGCATGAGCTCGCCGGGGTGCACGAGCACGAGGCCGAGCCCGAGCGACCCCGTGTGGCGATCGCGATCGATGTAGGACACCGACACGGTCTGCGCAGCGATGGGGCTCTTCTGGACCTCGTAGCCCGCGCGAACGAGGCCCCGCAGCCAGCCGCGATCGAGCGCGCGCCACTCGACGCCGAGGTGCGGCACGAGGCGATCGCTGAGGCGGAGCGGCACGACCTTCAGCGGCGCCGGCGTCTCGGGCGGCGAGATGCTCGCGGGCCATCCGCCCTTCGGCGGAGGAATGTCGAGGCCGACGTCGAGCTTCGCCACCGGCGCGACGTAAGCGCTCCACTCGAGCCAGGTGAAGTCGGCGTTCACGCGGACGGCGTCGCTGAGGGCCCACGAGCCGCCGAGCACCACCTGCCGCGGCAGGTAGTTGTTCACGCTCGAGGTCGCGAGGTCGTAGCGCGCCGTCGTGAGGCCGGAGATGTCGCCCTGGAGGTGCGCGGTGAGGTCGAGGCCGAGCTGAAACTCGTGCCGATAGACCGCCGCCAGGGCGATGCGGTCGGTGAGGGGCGACGCGCGCGCCAACGATCGGGTAACGCACGGCGGTGAGGTCGGCGTCGACCTCGTGCCGCAGCTGACTCTGCGAGGGCGCGAAGATGTTCGCCGACCCGGTGATGTCGAGGCGCCCTCGGGTAGACGACATGAACGACAGACCGCCGCCGATCTCGAGCCAGTCGGTGACCGCCACCGCGAGGTTCGTCGCGAGCGTCAGGCGCTGGTTGCGGTTGTCGTACAGCTCCCAGCGGGGCTGCTCTTGGCGGAACGCGCGCACGCGCGAGATGCGATCGTCCGGGAGGTGCGCGCCGAGACCGAACGCGAACTTCAGGCCGAAGAGCTCGCCGGGCGCCACGAGCCCGAGCACGAGCCCCTTCACGGGGTCGACCTCGTTGTCGACGCCGTTGGTGGAGAGGTGGTGCGAGGCTCGAAAATAGCCAATCGAGAGCTCGAGCCCCTCCGCGCGCGCGAGGCCCGCGGGGTTGTAATAGTTGGCCGAGGCGTCATGCACGTCGGCCGCCACGGCGCCGCCCAGCGCGGTGCTGCGCGACCCAAACCCGAACGTGTCGTGGGGGTTCGCGCGCGCGGCGCCGGGCCACGCGGCGACGAGCGCGGCGAGCGCGGCGAGCGCGGACCACGAGGCGTAGCGCGCGCTCAAAACCGCACCCCCGCGAGGAGACCGTACACGTGGACGCGACCGGTCACCTTGGTGCGCTCGGCGCTCCCGTCGCCGAGGTCGCTCGTCATGGTGCGCGGCATCAGGAAATGAAGCTGCGTGTACATGTCGAGATCGATCGGTGGCAGCGGCCCCTTCAGCGAGAGCCCGAGCCCGAGCGTGCCCGCGAGCCGCGCGGCGTCGTAGTAGCGGGTGGGCACCGGGCCGGTGGTGCGGTCGGCGAACCGGAACGCGTCCGAAGAGGGGAGCGTCGACGGCAGCGGGCTCCCCTCGAAGAACGCGCCCGCGCGAAGGTGGCCCACGGCAGAAGGTGCAATATGCACCTTTTCGTCGAGGCCCGCGCGCACGACCAGGGTGTTCGAGTAGCCGACCACCGCGGGCACCAGCGCGCCGCACCCCTCTTCGCCCGGCGGGCACGAGATCGTGGGCTCGATGGGGCCTTTGTAGCGGCTCCACAGCTTGTAGGTCGCGCCGAACGCCACCGTGCGCGCGTCGCTCTCGTGCGCCACCTCGAGGGCGATCTGCGAGGGGTCGTACTGCGCGAGCCCGGAGATGTTGAACACGGGGATGTTGAGCGACGAGAGCTTCGTCGCGTCGATGGTGATGGCGAAGCGCGCGTCGAGGGTGCCGCGGAACGTGAGCCCGACCCGCCCGCCGCGCCAGAAGGGCAGATCGTACGTGGCGCCCACGGTGGGCGCGTACGTCGTGACGAGCTGGTCCTCCACGCGGGTGCCCACGCGGCCCGACGAGTCGGTCGCCACGAGCACATCGCCCACGATCTCCGCGAGGGCCGCGAAGCCCGCGCCCACGCGCAGCCCGTGGCTGAGATCGACCCCGAGCCCGCCGCGCACCGTCAGCGACTGCGCGCGCTCGCCCAGCAGCGGAAACTGCGGCTTCTCCGGGTAGAGCAGCCGCCCACGGACGATGATGTCGGAGGGCGTGTAGAACGCGAGCCCGACGCCCAAACGATCCTTCAGAACGCCGCCGAAGGGCAGCGGGAGATCGACGCCGATGAACACCCCGCGCGCCGCCGCGGTGCCTCGCGCTTGACGCTCGCCACCTTCGGCCTGGGTCGCGAGGCCGAACGCCGCGCCGCCGTAGCCGAGCGTGAGCTTGCGCTCGCGCAGGCGCGACAGCAGCGCCGGGTTCGCCCACGCCGCCTCGAAGCCCCGGGCCGAGGCCGCGCCTGTGCCGCCCATCGCCGAGCTGTGGGGTCCGTAGCCGAAGAGATCCTCGGGCGACGCGTGACCTTCGCGCGCAACGAGGGTCGCGGCGATGGCCACGCCGAGCGTGAGCGCGGACCGCGCGCCCCGCCGGACTCGCGCGCTCGCCACAGGCCGGCTCCCCCAGATCGTCACTCGCTCACACTTCACGAATCGAGCGGCAGTGACAAGGCGTTTCACGCTGCGCGGTCACCCTCACGGATCGGTGAACGTGGGCCCGCCCTCGGCCCCTCGCCCGACGACGAACTTCCTTCCCACCGCGAAGCGCGCGAGCTCCTCCGGCGTCTTGGGTGTGAAGACGAGCTCGGAGCCGAAGTTGTCGACGAGCTTCACCTCGAAGGTCTCGCTGCGCTCCTCGCGCAGCTCCGCGGGCCCCGCGTCCGCGAGCGGCGCGATCTGCGCCACCGGCCACGCGAGCGGCTCGTCGGCCTTCCCCTGCCGCGTGGTGCGGAAGACCGGCACCCACGCCCACGTGCGAAACGCGACCTGCGGCGCGTAGCGGGGCTCCTGACGGAACTTCTGGACCTGGCGTGTCCTTCGGTCTTCCCGGGTCTTCGGCACCTCGTCTTCGTCACGTCGCAGTACTTCGTCGAGCTCTCGCCGCCGCCGGTACACACGTCCTTGCAGGTCGCGAACCCATTCTTGTTGGGCGTGCAGCTCTTCGTGCACGACCGCGGCGTGCTCGTGCAGGTCTTCCCGCACGCTTGGCGTTCCCTGTAGGTCTCGCTCCGCGTGCCGTCTGGCACGGTCACCGTGTAGGCCTCGGTCTCGAACCGATCGAAGATCTGGTCGTGGTGGTGCACGCCGACGCCGGCGTCGGCGAGCTCGACCGCGTCGGTCGGCACGGCGTCGGTGAACGCCGTACGCGGCACGAGCTCGCGCCGCTCGACGCTGAGGCTGCGGGTCCAGGTCGCCTCTTTCACCACCGCCGTGTGGGGCTTCGCGACCGCGAACACCATGAACACGGCCACGAGCGCGACAGGCAGCCCCACGAGCGCGAGCGCGACCAGCGCGATCACGCCGAACGGCCCGAGGCGGCGGCGCGTCGTCAGCTGAGGAGCCGCGGGGGCGGCGGCCTCCACGCCTTGCCCCGCGCCGCGCTTCGCGCCCGCTCCGCAGCGGCCACAGGAGCCGTCGAGGGCGCGCTGGTCGCTCTCGCAATACGCGCAGCGCCAGTTCTCCCCGCCGTGCGCGAGCCGCAGCAGCGCCGGGTCGGTGACCTGCGCCGCCTCGCTGACGTCGCCAGGCATCACGTAGGGCTCGCGATCGTCTTTCGGATCGCCGCACCCTTGGCACACCATGTGGCGACCCAGGTTCTCCGCGCCGCAGGCCGAGCACCGCCAGCGCATCTCGACCTGATACTCGCTCACCCGGGCTCCCCGTCCACCACGCCCGCGGGGTCGCCGCGCCCGGCGAGCTGCCCGCACGCCGCGCCCACGTCACCGCCGCCGCTGTAGCGCTTGTGCGTAAACACGCCGAGCTCCCGCAGCACGGCGCGGAACGCGTCCTCCGCGGCGTCCGAGCTGCGGGTGAAGGGATCGTCGACCGAAGCGATCGCGTTGTACGGGATGATCGAGAGGCGCGGGCGCCGGCCCGTCCGCGCGGCGAAGGCGTGGACGAGGGCCGCGAGCGCGCGGGCGTCGTCGGCCGTGTCGTTCTTGCCGGCGAGGAGCGTGACGGCGAAGAGCGGCGAGAGGCCCGTGGTCTCGGCGTGGAACGCGGCCGCCTCGACGGCGACCTCCAGGGCGTGGGCGGCGTCGATCGGCATGAGGCTCCGGCGCACCGTCGGCCGCGCGCTCGCGAGAGACAGGCCGAGGCGCACCTTGGGCGCCTCGAGCGCGAGGCGCCGTATCCCCGCCGGGAGCCCCGACGTGCACACGGTGATCGCGCGAGCGTCGACCGCGAGGCCGGAGGGCTCGGTGAGCACCCGGATCGCCTCGAGCACGCGCTCGGCGTTCGAGAGCGGCTCCCCCATGCCCTGAAACACGACCCCGTGGACGCGCCCGCCCGGCGGCAGATGCCCCCTAACAATACGTACTTGTTCTACTATTTCCCACACGTCGAGGTTGCGCTGCAGACCCAGGCGGCCGGTCGCGCAGAACGCGCACGCGAGGGCGCAGCCGACCTGGGAGCTCACGCAGACCGAGAAGCGACCTGGGCGCTCGAGCGGGATGCGCACGGCCTCGACGCGCTCACCGTCGGCGGTCTCGAGCAGGTACTTCACGAACGGATCGACCGCGCTCGCCCGCTCCGCGAGGAGCCCCAGCGTGGGCACGTGGCCTCGCGCACGGACCGCCTCGAGCGCGGCGCGACGCACCTGCTCGACCGGCCGCGCGAGCGCGGCGCCGCCGTGGCGGACCACGGTCGACATCACCTTGCGGGCCTCCGCGAGGGTGAGCTCGGGGAACTGCGCCACGAGGCCTTCGGGGGTGAGTCCCTGGAGCGCGTGCACGACGCCACGGTAACACTCCTGCGAGAGGTTCCCTCTCGCTACGCGGTTCGCTACGCGAACGGCAGTCGTGCTAGCCCTGTCTCGTAGGGGGCGCGGCGCCCCCTGTCGGCCACAAAAGCTGGCCGATTCACCCCTCCGGCTTGTCCGCTCCCGCGGCCGACGAGCACCACCGCGAGAGCAAGCCCTCGCAGCAGTGCGAAAGCACCGCCCACGTCGGATGCGCGGCGATTTCGTCGGAGCCGCCGCGGTTCTCCCGGAATGTCACCTCCTTGCGCGCGGGTGCTAGACTTGAGCCGTGCGCGCCTACTCCTCCCGCCTCGCCTCCCGCCTCCTCACGCGTTCCGCCCCGTTCGCCGCGCTCGCGCTGCTCGCGGCCGCGTGCGGATTGACCTTCGAGGGTCTCGACACACCAGCCGCGTTGCCCGACGCGACGGCCGACGCCCCTGTCCCGGCGGACGCCTCGCGCGACACCGCCACGGCCGACGCGACCCCCGCCGACGCGGGCGACGCGGGCGACGCGGGCGACGCGGGCGACGCGGGCGACGCGGGCGACGCGGGCGACGCGGGCGACGCGGGCGACGCGACCGTGGTTCCGTCGTGGGAATTCGACTGGACGGCCATCGTCGGCACCGGCCAGAGCCTCTCGGTCGGCTCGCAGGGGCTCCCGGTGCTGTCCACGGTGCCGTCGTTCAACAACCTGAAGCTCGACGACACCGGGCCGGATCCCCGCTTCTCCGACGCCACCAACCTCGCGCTCGTCCCCCTCAGCGAGCCCATCCGACCGTATCCGTTCCCCGCGAGCTACACCGCCGGCGTCTACCCCGCGAACATTCGGGGCGAGACACCGCACACCGCGATGGCCTCGCAGATCACGACCCTCGCGAGGGCGCGCGGCATGCTCGACCTCGCGACCCTCCACTCGGTCGTCGGCTCCGGGGGCAAGGCAATGAGCTTCATCGCGAAGGGCGGCACCGGCAACTCGTACGAACGGACGCTCTACGAGGGCGCCGCCTTCAAGACCTTCGCCACGACCGCGGCGAAGCGCCTCGGCTACGGCGCGGTCATCCTCACGCACGGTGAAGCCGACGCGATCGTGACCAGCTACGAGGCCTCCCTCATCACCCTCGCGACGAACTACGACGCCGATCTTCGCGCAATCACCGGGCAGGCGCGCGCCGTGCCGATGTTCGTCTCACAGCAGCACTCCATCCCGCGCCGCGGCGAGCCAACCCTGCGCTCCGCGTCCACGCTCGCTGCCTGGACCGCGAGCCGCGTCGCGCCGGGCAAGGTCGTGTGCCTCGGCCCGAAGTACCAATACAGCTACGTTTCGGACCGCGTGCACTTCGACGCCTTCAGCTACCGCCGGCTCGGCATCAAGCACGGGCAGGCGTTCTTTCAGCACTCGGTCCTCGGCAAGCCGTGGAAGCCGCTCGAGCCGACCAGCGTGACGCGCACCGGCCGCGTGCTCCGCGTCGCGTTCCACGTCCCGACGCCGCCGCTCGTGTGGGACGCCGCGCTGCCCACCCCGCACCCCGAGGCGGGAAACCCGTGGGGCCCCGGCAAGGGGTTCGAGGCCGAAGACTCGAACGGCCCGCTCGCCATCGAGAGCGTCGCGATCGTGGGAGACGCCGTCGACATCACGCTCACCGATCCGCCGACCGGCACCGATCTCGTCGTCCGCTACGCGATGACCCAAGACACCACCGGCCCGAACGGGGCCCGCGCGGGCGAGGCCGACGGCCGCATGGGGCTGCTCCGCGACTCCGACCCCTTCGTGGGCATCGACGACGAGGAGCTCACCGTGTCCGCGGTCGCCGGCAGCCCCACCCTCACCGGCGATTTCTCGCGCCATGGCCGCTATGAGCTCGTGACCGGTGCGGGCTTGACCGGCGAGAGGGCGCTGATCGCGCGCAGCGCGACGAGCGCCACGCTCTCCGGGCCGTGGACCGGGGTGACCGGCGTCGTGAAGGTGCGCGTCCACTCCAACCAGCACAACTACTCGGTGGCGTTCGAGCTGCCGGTTCCGTGAGCCGTCGCATGCACGCCATCCCCACCATCCGTACCGCGTTCTCGCTGCTGGCCGCGGCTCTGCCGCTCGTCGCCCTCGGGTGCCAAGACCCGGTGCTGCTCCCGCCCAAGGACCAGTCCTCGGTCACCGCGCCCGCGCCGCCCAAGCCCGCGGAGAGGCCGAAGCTGCCTACCGAGGCTCCAAACTCGCCCACCGCGAGCGCCGTCCGAATTTCACCCGAAATCATCAAGACTTGCGGCATCAACGACACCGACGCTCACTTCGCGTTCGACTCGGCGGACCTCCGCCCGGGCGAGCAGCGGGGGCTCGACGCGGTCGCCGCGTGCTTCACCGCCGGCCCGCTGAAGGGGCGCACCCTCCGGATCGTGGGTCACGCCGATCCGCGCGGGAGCGCCGAGTACAACGTGGTGCTCGGCCAGTCCCGCGCGGACGCGGTGTCCGCGTACATCGTGGGCAAGGGGCTCGATCGCGCGAAGGCGCAGTCGTCGAGCCGCGGCGAGATGGACGCGGCCGGCACCGACGAGCCCAGCTGGGCTCAGGATCGCCGCGTCGACCTCCTCCTGGCGCCGTGACCCGCGTGAGGTGATCGCCCCTCTCGGGGCGCAGTGCAGGTTCCCGCGGCGGGGCGCGCCCTGTATCCTGTGGGCATGACACTCCGTCACATCGCGTGCGCCTGGGCGCTAGCGCTCCTCGCGTCCCCGCTCGGCTGCGCCGATCTGACCGTCGGCCCCTCGGCACCCCAGCCGAACATCCTCGTGCCGCAGAAGCTCGCGCCCGCGAGCCTCGCGCTTGGGCCCGCCATCAAGGACGAGTTCCTCATCCCGGCGACTCGCTCGGTGAGCGAGGTGCCGGTGCAGAGCTGGCGGCAGACCCTCACGACCGGCTTCCGCAACGCCTTTCCCGCAGCGCGAGGTGAGCCAGGGCGCAAGCTCGAGCTCATCGAGGCCGAGCTGTCGTTCGGGCCGGCGGCGGTCTCCCCGCAGATGTTCGACCGCACGACCGCTGTATACGGCACCATCCGCTTCAAGGCGCGCCTGCTGTCGGCGTCGGGGGAGGAAGAGGCGGCGATCGCCGGCACCGTGCACTCTCGCGAAGCCAACGTCTCGGCCACCACGGAGGGCATGACCGAGAGCGCGATGAAGGTCGTCGAGGCCCTGTTCGAGCGCCTCGCGACGGACCTCATTTCGCGGCCGCCGCCCGCTCCCGCTCCGGCGCCCCCCGCCACTACGCCGACGCCCGCCCTCGCGCCGGCTGCGGCCACCGCTCCGCCCGCGCCGCCGCCCGCGAGCGCGCTGCCGCCGATGCCGGCCCCCGCGCCGACGCCCTAGCGGCGCTGGCGCGCGCGGTCATGGGCGCACGCCGCCCGCGAACGGAAGAATGGTCTTCAGATCTTCGTCGGTGAAGCGGAGCTGCAAGCCCATGAAGAAATCGCGGCGCTGCTCGAGCAGGATGTGGTCGACGCCCCCGAGCAGCCAGAAGTGATCCAGGAACTGCCACGCGGCATACACGCGGTAGCGCGGGATCGCTTCTTCGCCGAAGCCGAACACGTCCTGGACGATCTCGAGGCGGTTGCGGAAGAGCGTGGTGTCCCAGCCGAGGCCACCGGACGACTCCTTGATGCCGAAGCGACCGGTGAACGGACCGAGCCGCTTCGCGAACTGGACGGTGAATCGCAGCGACGACTGCGTGGTGGTGGTGACCGTGCGCGAGTGCGGCGGCTTGTTCGGATCGGTGGAGTCGACGTCCTCCTGCTTGTAGCTCGTGATGCCGCGCGGATCGTTGATGAGCTCGATCAGGTAGTACTTGTCCTCGCGCGGATAGAGCCGGAGCTCCACGTAGCTCTTCACCGTGCTCGACAAGTAGTTGTAGTCCGACCGCAGACCCACGACGGTCTGCAGCCTACGGAGGCTGTCGACGTAGTCGTTCACGCCCTCGGCGACCCCCTGCACCTCGTTGATGAGCGCCTCGTCTTTCGAGAGACGCCCGAGCGTGCCCTCGCCGCGATCCATGCGACCCGCGATGTTGTCGGCGTGCGCGAGCGTGCTCTCGAGGCTCTTGGAGGCGCGGTTGATGCGCTCGATGGTCTGGCGCAGCTCGCCGCTCTCGGTGCCCTCGGCCCCAGCGCCGGTCTTCGCGAGCATCACCTTCACGTCCTCGGTGATGATGCGGACGTTCTCGAGGATGGCGTCGACCTTCGGAGCGCCGCGCGACGTGATGCGGTCGACGTTGTCGATCGTGTGCCGGATGCCCGCGCGGTTCTCTCGCACCGCGAGATCGAGCTGCTCGGTCGCGTCGGCGACGTTTCGCAGAATGTCCTTGATTTGCTGGCCGCCACGGTCGGTGCCGACCGACTCGGCGAGCTGATGGGACACCTTCTTGATGTCGTCGGCGATCGACGAGAGCTGCTCCTTGAGGTTGTCGAAGCTCTTCGGCTCCGGCAGCGTCGCGATCTCGTCGCCGTCCTTCTTCTTGGGCTCCCCCACACCGGGAGTGAGGACGACGATGTTCTCGCCGAGGAGGCTCGCCGAGCGGACGCCGAGGGTGGCCGACGAGTTCAGCGCCACGTCTGCCGCGAGGCGCACGTCGACGCGCGCGCGGCCCTGCTCGAGCGAGATCTTCTGGATGCTCCCCACCGGGATGCCCGCGATGGTCACCCGCGAGTGCGGCGCGAGGCCCGACGCGTCGTTGAGGTAGGCGTGCACGGTGTACCCCGTGCCGTCGCCCACCTCTTTCTTCACGGTGCGGTAAACGAGGAGCCCGCCGGCCGCGGAGATGAGCAGGAACGCGCCGACCTTGGCGCCTTGCGTGAGCGTGGCCATGCTGCCTTACTGCGCACCCTAGCGGAAAACGGCGCAGCCCCAGCACCAAACGTTCAGGGCCCGACGCCCCTCACGGCGCCTTGTCCCCTGGAATGCCCGCGTCGCCGGCGTCGTCGGGAGCCTCCTCGAACACCTCCTCGTCGCGCGCTCCGGCGTCGGCGACCGCGTTCGCGACCGGGAGCGAGACGGCGTCCAGATCCCGATCGAGGCGCGCGCGCGCCGAGGAGAACGCCCCGCGCTCGGAGGGCGGGAGCACCCGCACGCCGTCCATCTTGAGCGACATGGGGTCGACGAACTGCCCCGCTTTCTTCAACGCGAAATGGAGGTGCGGCCCGGTCACCCGACCGGTGGCGCCCACATAACCGACGAGCTGGCGCGTGTCGACGTGCTGCCCCGCGTGCAGACCCCCGGCGAAGCGAGAGAGGTGGCAATACGACGTCGTGAGTCCGCCGGGATGCTCGATCTGCACCATGTTGCCGCACGGCCCGCCGTTGCCCGCGGTGACCACAGTGCCGCCCGACGCGGCGTACACCTTCGCGCCGGTGGGAGCCGCGAAGTCGATGCCGTTGTGGGGCATGACCACGTGGAGCACCGGGTGCATCCTCTTCGGGTTGAATCGTGAGGAGATACGGGCACCTGGCACAGGTGATCGCCACCCCCCGTGGTAAGGCTGGTGCCCCTTGCCGTCGTAGAAGCCCGCCGGCCTCTTCTTGCGCCGCCGCCCCTTGGCCTCATGGCCGTCCTCGTCGTCGTCGTCCCCGGCGAACCGGTAGACGCGGAGCGCGGCCCCGGCCGGAGGGTGCACGTCGACGGCGTCGACATGCGCATAGCGCGAGAAGGCGCCCTCCACGCGCACCTCCGTCGCGACGAGCCGCACGCGCGTCCCCGCGCGCAACGCCGCGAGCTCGAAGTGCCCGTCGAGCGCGTCGTCGAGGCGCTTCAGGAGGTCCTCGTCGAGCCCCGCCTTCTTCACCGCGTCGTGGAGCTCGGTCTCCACCGAGAAGGACGCCGCGATCTTCCTGCGCTCCACGGCGAGGTCGAGCTTCGCGACCACCAGCGGCCCGCTGCCAGGGCCTTCGGCGCCGTCGCTCGGCCTCGCCTGCCACACGTCGAACGCGGCCGTGGTCAGCTCGAAGCCGAGGAGCCGCCCCTTGGCCTTGTCGAGCGCGAAGGCGAAGGTGTCCTTGGGCCGGAATCGATCGAGCTTGCGCTTCCCCTCGAAGGCCTTGAGCAGGCGGTGGATCTCGTGGGTCGGCAGCCCGGCCTTGGCGAGCGCGCCCGAGAGCGTGCGCTTGCCCACCGGAGCCTCCACGAACGTGACCGTCGCGTCGTCCTTGAGCGTGCTCACCCGCCAGGTCGCGGCGGAGGACGCCGGCGCGACCGGGTCCTTCGGACCGGGCAGCGCGTTCCCGGTCGCCACGGCGCCGCCTGCATCGGCGGGCTCGACCTCACCCCCGTCGACCAGTCCCTCGGTGGCGACCGCGGCGTCGGCGGGCACCGCCGGCCGGCGAACCCGCGCCGCCAGCGTGAGCGACAGCGCCACGGCGACGGCGGCGACGAACGCCAGGAGGCGGCCCATGGGGAGGCCGCCGCCGAGCCCGGCGGGCACCAGAGGGAGCTCGGTCTCGGGGACCTCGGGGGATCCCCCGGGCGAGCTTGGGGCCTCAGGCGATCCCTCGGGAGCTCCCTCGGCCTCGGCCGGCGAACCGCCCTCCCCCCGCACGGGCGCGGGCGCGCCCTCTTCCTTGCCGCGCGGCGGCGCGCCACCGTCTCCGCCGGCAATGCCCACTTCATCGCCGCGGGGGGGCTCGACGTCGACCGCGCCGTCCGCCGAGAGCTGAGCCGGCTCGACCGGAGGCAACGCCGTCGCGCCGGGCACCTCGCTCCCCTCGTCCGAGGCGGTCATCGGCGGGCCTTCGCCACCGCATCGGCGCGTCGGAGCCGATCTTCTTGGGGAGGGTCGCCCACGACTCGCTGTGGTTAGCCGGGCTTCGGCCCCGTGGCAATCCCCACGCCGGGCGCCATCGGGCTGACTCCCGCGCCGACCTCGACGGAGGGGAGGAAACACACTATTCAGAGGGGGCTCTAGGCCGCGAGCGCCCAGCGCGTGGCCGAGGGGGCGAGGGGAGCGAACCAGGCATGTCCACGGGCCGCGTCAAGCAACTCATCACGCTCGGGCGAGAGCACTACGCGAAGCAGGAGTTCGAGCTCGCCGAGGGCCAGCTCCGTGAGGCCCTCGCCGAGGGCGACCGGTACGCCGATGTCCACGACATGCTCGGTGTGATCTGCCACGCGCGAGGGAATTTCGTGGCCGCCGAGCACCATTTCGAGCGCGCCCTGGAGCTGAACCCCGCTTACACCGAGGCCGCCCTGAACCTCGCCGTCACCTACAACGACCGCGGCAAGTACGACATGGCGCGCGAGGTGTACGCCAAGATCAAGGTCGCGCCGGGCGTCGACATCGAGCCGTTCGCACGCGGCAAGATCGCCAACATGCACGCCGAGGTCGGCGAGGCGTACGCGGACGCCGGAATGCTGCGGGAGGCCGTGCGCGAGTACGAGACCGCCACGAAGCTCTGCCCTGGGTTTGCCGATCTCCACGTGCGCCTCGCCGTGCTCCACCGCGAGCTCGGCGACCACCAAGGCGCGAGGCTGGCGTACGAGAGCGCGATCTCGGCCCGCGAGGGCTACGTCCCAGCCCGCATCGGCCTCGGCATCACCCTCCTATCACTCGGCGACACCGACGGCGCGGCCGCCCAGTGGCAGCGCGCGCTCGAGCTGGAGCCCGAGAGCGCCCAAGCCAAGCTCTACCTGCGCATGCTCGAGCGCACGCGCACGGCGCCGCCTCCGCCACCCTGCCCCAGCCCGGCGTGACGGAGGGGAGCGAGCCGCCGCCCGAAGGGCCCCGCCGTGGCGTGCGCGCCCGGCTGCGGGCCTTCTTCCAGCACGAAAAGGTAAAGGCAGTTTATCATCGCCTGCGCGGCGGCGAGCTCACTCCCTGGCGGACGGCCGCGAGCGTCTTCGTCGGTGTGCTCGTGGGCACGACGCCCCTCTACGGGCTACACTTCGTCCTCGTGATGGCGCTGTGTGTGCCGCTGCGCCTGGACACAGCGGTCGCGTACGTCGCCTCGAACGTCTCCCTCCCGATCTTCGCGCCCTTCATCAACATCGCCGAGGTGCAGCTCGGCGCGTGGCTCCGCACGGGCGCGTTCATCCATCTCGACCGCAAAGACTTCGAGGCGCGCGGCCCCTTCGACTACGCGCTCGAGCTCTTCCTCGGGACGCTGCTGTTCAGCCCAGCGAGCGCGACCGTGGCGGGGCTGCTCGCGTACGGAGGAACGCTCCTCGCGCGAGGGAGGCGGCGTGAGCCGAGCGCGATGAGCGCGACCGAAGCACCGGACGAATCGGTGGGCTCCGAGCCTCGCGCCCCTTCTTAGAAGCCGACCACGAACGCGGCCGTCCCGCCGAGGAGCAGCTGCGCGTCGATCGACGCGGTCTGCGGGCCCGGGTCGAAGAAGACCGCCGACGGGTCGAACGAGAGGTCAAGCGCCATGTTCGCGCCAAACACGTGCCGGAACCCAATGCGCCCGCGAATGTGCCCGGTGTTGAACAGGGTCGATGAGGCCCGATCGAGGGCGGCGTAGCGCTCGTAGCCGGGGCCGAGGCCGAGGAGGATCGCGTTCGTGCCGTAGGAGTCCAGCTTCACGCGGAGCTCCGCGCCGACCCACAGGGCGACGCCGCCGATCGCTTCGCGCGCCTTGGTGCCGAAGGCCGCGAACCCGAGCTCACCGACGAGGGTCAGGTTCGAGGTGAGCGCGTAGCGCGGGCTCACGCCCACGTTGTAGCCCACGGTCGACGGCAGAGAGCTCTTTGGGAAGCCGCGAAGCGACACGTAGAACCCGAAGGCGCCGCCGGTCCCCGTTCGGACGGACGAGGAGTCCGCCTGGTCGCGCTTCTTCACGCGGGCCGCGTAGTCGTCGTAGCTGGAGTCGTCGGCCTTGCCCTCGCCCTTGTCGCCGTCGCTACCGCCCCCTGCCTTCGCGGACGCGCCCTCGCCGTTGATCGAGAGCGACGCGGTCGCCCCGCCGCCCTTGTCGTCGTCGCGCTTCCCGCCGCCGTCCACCTGACCGCTGAGCACCTGAATGCGCTCCTCGACCGTCTTCGCGTCGGCGCCCTCGGGCCGCGCATAGAGGTAGGCGCGGTAGTCCTCGATGGCCGCGGCCGCGTGGCCGAGCTTGTCGTGGCAGGCGCCGCGATCACGCCGGAGTGTGGGCTCGATCGTAACGCGGATCGCCTCGTCGAACAGCGGCAGCGCCGCGGCGCAGTCGTCGGCGCGGGCCTTCGCGCGTGCGCGAGCCCCCGCCGAGACCGAGCCGTCGGGGGCCTGTCGAATCGTGGTCTGGGGGCCAGCTCGCTGCGCGAGGGCCGGCCCAGCGCCGACGACCGAGACCAGAACCACGGCAACCTGCAGAGAGCGATTGAACGCCGGAGCCACCATGCCAGCGAGCTTACCCGGCTTTCTGGCGAGACGTAGAATTTCCAGCGGACCTGCACAGATCAGGTCGAGGGCAGACGATCTCGGCGCAGCCGCGGCGCGCCGAGGAGGCCGCTGGCGGCTACTTCTTCTTCGCCGGAGGTGCCTTCGCGCCCGCGCGCCCAGCGTCAGGCCCGGGCGACGCGTCGGGCGCGCCCGGCCCAGCGTCTGCGGCCGCGAGCGGCGCGTCGGTCACGAAGCGAACCTTGCCGAAGCGACTCGCGCGATGGAAATTGCCCTGCCCGAGGATGGGCGACCAGGCGACCCCGCCGTTGTCCTGCATCGCGTAGAAGTTGAAGTGCCACGTGTCGCCGCTCTTCGGCGTCGGCGAAGTGCCCTCCGGGAGCCCGAACGCGTAGGCCTTCCAGGGGATGGCCACCTCCACGACGTAGCCCTCGTCCTTGTCGTCGGCCTTGTCGATCGTGCCGTTCACCACCACGGCGCTCTTCAGCTTCGGATCCCAGTCTTCGTTGCCGAACGGGCCGTAGTCGCCCCCGCGCGGCGCGTTGTAGCCCGCGAAGCGCGACCTGAAGATTTTGTTCTGCGGGTTGATCTGCAGCTCGTAGTAGCTCGCGTTGTCGCCGACCCGGTCGACCATCATCTCGACCGTGTGCCCCGTCCACAGCATGGGCTGGCCCGTCGTCGTGTGGCGCTTCGGCTGGGCCTTCGCGTCGGTGAAGCCGCCGGTCACGGCGGGGTCTCGCACCTCGAAGAGCGCGTACAGGTTCTCGTTGTCCCACGCGAGCTTCACGGAGCCGCCGAGCGGCCCGTGGTCGGCCGCGCCGGTGCCCACGTTGACGAACGCCCCGGTCGACGGCGCGGTCTTCCACGCGGCCTCGTCGCCCTTGCCGTCGACCACGATCTTCTCGCCGCGCGCGAGCTGCTTCACCTCGAGCTCGGGCACGCCCGGCGCCTTCGGCGCCACGCCCGTGCGCAGCTTCACCACGAGGGCGCGGTTCTCGCCGTCGGTGGGGCCGCTGATGATGCGCAGGCGCGCGTCGTTCTTCCAGATGCTCACGTACACGAGCGAGTCCATGCCGCGGAGCTCCGCCGGCATGCGGTAGGTCTGCTCGTCGACGTAGATCTTGCCGCGCTCCCACCGGGAGGGGCCGAAGATCTGGACGCCGTCTTTCCACTCGCGGAGCGCGCCGACGCCGTCGGCGTTGTCGGGGCGCTCGAAGCCCTCGTGCTGGATGTGCGTGGAGAGCGCCCACCCGGCCTCGATCGGGTCGTCGCAGCGCCAGTAGTAGGTGAGCTTCACCTCGGTGCCCGGCGGGGCGCTCTCGGGCTCGGCCCGGTAGCCTATGAGGTGGATTTTATTCTCGAAATTGGCGTCGAGTTTCTTCGCCGTGCTGGGCAAGGCATCGACGACGAACGACTTGAGCCGCTCTTTGTCCTCCGGGCTCTGGGTCTTCGAGCCGCCGACGCACCCCGTCGTGGCGAGCGTGGCGACCGCGACCGCCGCCGCGACCGCAGCGAGCGACGCGTACGACGCGAGGCCGAGGAGCCCGACGCGCAGGGAGGCGGCCCCGAAGGCCGACCGGGCGCGCCGCGAAGCATGCAAGACCGATGACATGCTCACCGCCGCCCCTTCTTTCGCGCGTCTTTCTCACGCTTCCGGGCCGCCTTCTTGGCGTTCTTTTCGGCGGCGCTGAGGGTCTTCATCTTGGTGAGGCTCTCCGGGTCGGCGCCCCCGAACATGTTGGGCATGCCCGGGAACCCGCCGCCCATGCCGGGGAACCCGCCCATGCCGGGCATGCCGGGGAACCCGCCCATTCCAGGCATGCCAGGCATACCGCCCATGCCGGGCATGCCGCCCATGCCGCCCATGCCGGGGAACCCGCCGGGCATCCCCCCACCGGCGGCCATCTTCTTGAGCTGCTTGGCCATCTGGAGCTGCTTGCCCCCCGGGAGCTTGCCGAGCAGACCGCCGAGGCCACCCATCCCTCCGCCCATGCCATCCATCATCTGCTTCATGAAGAGGAACTTCTGGACGAGCTCCTGCACCGCCTGCTCGGTCTGGCCGGAGCCCTTCGCCACCCGCGCCACGCGCGACGGATCGCGCACCAGGGCGTAGGGATCGTCGCGCTCGAAGCGCGTAAAGCTCTGGATCATGGCCTCGATGCGCACGAGCTCGTGGTCGTCGAGGCTCACGCCCGGCGGCACCATCTGCTCCATGCCGGGCATCTTCGCGACGATGTCGTTCAGGCTGCCCATCTTCTTGATCATGCGGATTTGGTCGAGGAAGTCGCCGAGGGTGAAGTTGCCCGAGAGCATCTTCGCCGCGTCCTCTGCGGCCTTCTTCTCGTCGATGACGCCCTGAAAGTCCTTCATGAGGCCGACGACGTCGCCCATGCCGAGCACCCGGCTCGCCATCCCTTCGGGCCGGAACTCCTCGAACTTGTCGGTGCCCTCGCCCATGCCAACGAACCGCACCGGCGCGCCGGTGACCTCCTTCACGCTGAGCGCGGCGCCGCCGCGCGCGTCGCCGTCGAGCTTGGTGAGCACGACGCCCGTGAGCGAGAGCCGATCGTGGAAGCCCTTCGAGACCTTCACCGCGTCTTGGCCGATCATGGCGTCGACCACGAGGAAGATGTTCTCCGGGGCGACGCTCTCCTTGATGTCGGCGAGCTCCTTCATGAGGGCCTCGTCGATGGCGAGGCGACCCGCGGTGTCGAAGACGATGACGTCGCAGCCCTTCGACTTCGCCTCGGCGACCGCCTTGGCGCAGATGGTGACCGGGCTCTCGCCCGGGATGTTGAACACCGGCACGCCGATGCTCTTGCCGAGCACCGTGAGCTGCTCGACGGCGGCTGGGCGCTGCATGTCGGCCGCCACGAGCAGGGGCTTCTTGCCGTCGGCCTTGAGCGACCGCGCGAGCTTGGCGCAGGTGGTGGTCTTTCCCGACCCCTGGAGGCCGACCATCATGATGCCCGTCGGCCGCCCGGAGGCGGTGGCGAACGTGATCGCCGGCGTCTCCGGCGGGGCCATGAAGGCCACGAGCTCGTCGTAGCAAATCTTCGTGAACTGATCGCCGGCCGACACCTTCATGGTCTCGCCGTCGCTGCCCTTCGCGCGGATGCGCACGACCTCGCCGAGCGCCTTCGCCTTCACGCGCGCGAGGAAGGTCTTCACCACGCCGATCTCGACGTCGGCCTCGAGGAGAGAGAGCCTCACCTCGCGGAGCGCGGTCTCGACGTTGGCCTCGGAGAGCTCTGTGAGCCCGGCGAGGCGATTCTTGGCTTGGCGAAACCCTTTGGCGATGGCGTCGAACATGGGTGCGTAGCCGTCTACCACGGCGCGGCGCCGGCGGGAACGCGCGAGGCGCGGCCCACAAACAAGAAGGTTTGACCCACGGGCCACTCGCGATCGGCTGGGCCCTGCGGGCACGTGCGTGAGCTGGGGCACGCGCGACGCGGCGGCGAGCGCGTTCGGGGGCTGAGGCTCGCGGCTGGGGCACGCGCGCGTTCGTGGGCTCGTCGACCACGCCTGCGCCCCGAGCCCCAGCCACTGCCCTCGAGCCCACGGCCTCCAGCCCCGAACGCGCTCGCCGCCGCGTCGCCCGAGCCACTGCTCCCGAGCCAAGACGGACCACACTCGCCCCCTTCGCGGGGCCCGGTGCCACCACCGCCACCGACTCTGCCCCCCGACGCCCCGGCTCCGCGACTCTGCCTCGATCCACCTGGCGGGTGAAACACACGGCCGCGCTGCGGGTGCGGCGCTCGTCCACCAGACGCGCGCGGGACCTTGTGTGTATAGTGCCCGCCCATGGTCGAACCTGCCGTGGAACTTGCCGTGGAACTTGCCAAGTATGACGCCCCCAAGCTCGAGGCGATGATCGAGACCCTCTTCCTCGCCGCCCACGCCGACGGGGAGTTCAGCGACGCCGAGCGCGCCCACTTCGCGAAGAGCGTCGACTCCCTCACCGACAACCGGCTCGCCGGCGAGCCGCTCGCGGCGCTGCTGGCGCGGATCGAGGCCGGCGTGGCCGCCTCGGGTCGCGAGGCGCGGCTCGCCGCGGTGAGAGAGCGGCTCCCCGCGGGCAAGCCCCGCGAGATCGCGCTTTCGCTCGCGATCCGACTCATGGCCTCCGACGGCATCCTCCGCACCACCGAGCGAGAGCTCATCATGGAGGCCGCCGACGCCCTCGAGGTCGATCGCGACGTCGCGGCCGACATGGTCCGCGACGCGGCGAGCGCGTAGGCCCAGGCTCGCGCCGCCGGGCAAATCGACGGGCGCGAGTTGACAGTCGTGTCGCCGCGAATCACGCTCCAGCGAGAAGAGGTGCTCGGCTCCTAGTTTCGTCCTTCGTCACGTACGGCACGTACGACCCGTACAACCCGTACGCGTTCGCCCACAGCGAGGCCCTGGCCTCGACTGCCACGACACCGCGGCCGCCCTCGCGCGCCCGCGTTGGCAAGTGGGGTGTGCGATCGAAGCGAGTCGTCGACCGGCACCGTTCCCCCCGTCGCGGGGTGGTAGGAGTGGCTCCTACGTCGGGATAGCCTCCCGAAGAGGCTCGTTCAATTCGGGCCCCCGCACCCAGCCCGTGCGCCGCGCCTGGTCGCGCCCGCGGCTCCGCCCGCAGTCTCCTCCACCTCCGCGGGCGTCTCTACGCGAGGCGACGTCCCCGCGCGCTCGTGGGCCTCCGTGCGCGCTCGGACGCGCGATCCAGCCGGCCTCGGCCGCTGGTTCAGCGTGCGACCGCGTCCGCGCACGCCCGCCACGAACGCCTCGGAGAGCTCACCATGAACTCGATTATCCCGTCTGACTCGTCGTCTATCCCCTCTGCCTCGTCGTCTATCCCCTCTGCCTCGTCGTCTATCCCCTCTGCCTCGGTGGCCTCGGCTGTCTCGTCTGCCGCGCAGGCGCGCGCGCTCCTGTCCTCGCTGCTCGACGCGCGGGCGCGGGAGTCGCGCGGACTCAAGGGCCTGCTCCGCGCGACGTGGGTGCGCCCCATGGCGGAGGAGCAGCGGCACCTCGCGCGGCTGCGGCGGCGCATCACGGATTTGTGCTTCCTTCGCGCGCAGCTGCGCGGACGCTTCCACCTCGACCGTGCGCCGCGCGAGGGCCACGCCGAGGGCCACGCCGAGGGCCATCACGAGGGCCATCACGAGGGCGTCTGGGACCGCGCGGCCTGGCACGCCGAGGTGGCGGCGCGCGTCGCTCGTGAGCTCGGCCTCCCTTGGCCAATGGAGGCGGCGGGCGCTGCGCCCCTCGCGACCGAAGGAGGTGCGGCGTGAGCCCGCTCGTGGACATCGGCGCGAACCTCACGAACAAGGCCTTCCGCGCCGATCGCGACGCTGTGCTGCGGCGCGCCTCGGCCGCCGGCGTGGGCACGGTCATCGTGACGGGCACGAGCGCCGAGAGCAGCCGGGCCGCGTGGGAGCTCGCGTCGCGGCCGCGCGACTTCGGGCCGCGTCTCTACGCGACCGCCGGCATCCACCCGCACCACGCCAGCGCCGCGGGACCGAGCGCGCTCCGCGAGCTGCGCGAGCTCTGCGAACAGCCAACCACGCGGGCCCACGTGGTCGCCGTGGGCGAGTGCGGACTCGACTACGATCGCGACTTCTCCCCGCGCGACGCCCAGCGGCGCGCCCTCGAGGCCCAGCTCGAGCTCGCGGCGGACCTGCAGCTGCCGGTGTTCCTCCACGAGCGGGCAGCGCACGCCGACTTCATGGCCATTCTCGCGCGCTACCGGCCGCGGCTCACGCGCGCGGTGGTGCACTGTTTTACCGGCGAGGCGGCTGCGCTGCGGGCCTACCTGGACCTCGACCTCCACATCGGCCTCACGGGGTGGATCTGCGACGAGCGGCGGGGCACGCACCTCCGGGGCCTGGTGGGCGGTATCCCCGCCGATCGGCTCATGCTCGAGACAGATGCACCCTACATTCTTCCGCGCGATCTGCGGCCTCGGCCGGCGTCGCACCGCAACGAGCCGGCGATGCTCCCGCACGTCCTCGCCACGGTGGCGGCCTGTCGCGGCGAGACGCCCGCGGCGCTCGCGAGCACGAGCACCGAGACCGCGCGGGCGTTCTTCGACCTTCGCGAGTGAGCGAGTGAGCGAGTGAGCACAAGTCACGGGCAGCGGGGCGCGGCTCCCGGGGACGTGGCGGTCGCCACGCAATAGAGGGCCGCGCCGGGGGTGGCCTGGTAGGTGAGCGCGCGCAGCTCGAGGCTCGTGTCGGCCGCGTCGAGGCCGAAGGTGCCGTAGGCGACGCGGACCAGGCTCGCGCCGCCGGAGACGAGCTCGATCGCTCCTGAGCTTCCATTCGCGAGCAGGACGCCGGACGACGAGGAGAGCCCGGCCCCGTACTCGTATCCAATCGCCGACGCCGGGACCCCGGCCGCGGCGCACGCCGCGCGTGAGCGCGCCAGCACGACGAAGCTGCCGGGCCGCACGACGACCGAGCTCGCGACGACGTGCGTGCGCCCGACGCCGTCCTTCAGCGTGACCCCACGGAGCTCGAGCGGATCGGCCGCGAGGCTCGCCACCTCGAACCACTCGGAGTCGGGCTGCGGCCCCGCCGGATCGAACGCGATCTCGCTCACGACCAAATCGCCGGGCACGGCCGCGCGCGCTACCACGACACTCGCGTCCGTCGGGGGCTGGACCACAGCGTCGGCCGGGCCTTCGAGGCCGCCGTCGGCCACGGCCGCGTCGACCACGACATCCGCGTCGGCGCCGGCGTCCAGGGGACTCGGGAGCAGTCCCCCGTCTGCTCCCCCGTCAACTTCCCCCGCGGCGGCGGCCCAAGGACCGGACGAGGGCGGCGGCGCAGAGACTGGAAGGCGCGGATCCTCGGAGGGGAGCCCCGCGGAGGCGGGCGCGTCGTCGCTCACGGGACCGTAGGCGCAGGCGGTGATCCCAAGCAGCGCGAGGGCGACGGGGGCGACGAGGGCGACGAGGCGAGAAGCATTGCGGTGCGTCATGGCGGCGTATGTCGCGCGCCAAAGCGTCACGCCGATGAACGTCGTGAAACGATCGTGCGCCCTTGGGCGGGACTCCCTCGGTGCGCAGGCCGTCCGAAGAAGCGATTCGTCGCGACGACGGACTCCGTGCACGACGACCCGATCGCGCCGAACCTGCTTCAGCGCGACTTCACGACCGAGGCACCGAACCAGGTCTGGGCGACGGACGTGACCGCCATCTGGACGCGCGTGGGCTGGGTGTATCTCGCGGCCCGCGAAGGCAGCGCGTTCGCAGTCTTTTTAGGCCGCCGGGGCCTTACTCGGCGACTTCGCGACCTTCGCCTTCGCCGCTACCCGACGTGTCCTCTGGCTCGACGCCGGAACCCTCGTCCCCTTCTCCAGCGACATCCGCTCCCCCTTTAGCGTGAACACCACGTCTACCTCCCCACCAAGCGCCTTCACGTACCTCCTCATCGTCGACCAGCGAAAGTCCGGCGCTCTCTCGAAGCTCGCGATCGTCGGCTGCGACACCCCCATCGCTTCCGCAAGCTCCACCTGCGACTTGCCCGCACGCTTGCGAAGCTCGCGGACCCGCACCGCCAGCATGTTCCGCTCCACATCCTCCACGCTCTTCGGACGCTCCAGACCGTGCGCAAGCGCGTACGTCGCCTCCGCCGCCGTGTCGATGTTCCCGGGCCACGTCAGCGCTCCGAAGTCCACGTACACTTTTGCAAACTGCTTCTTGTCGACCAGCGGCGCGAGCAGTCCCTTCAGCTTCCCATCATAGTCCGCAATACCGCTCGAGCCGTCCGAAAACGTGACCCGAACCCGATAGCCACTCCCGCCGCGCATATACGCCGCTTCCACCACCTTCAGATTCGCCTTCATTTGTTTCCTAGCTCCTTCCAGTACTTCGCCAGGCAACTCGCGTTCGCCACTACCCACACTCGACTCATCTTCCGGGTCGCCTTGTCGAGTGCTCCCACTACAATCGTACCGTCCAGTGCCATCGACGCCTCCTGCTCCCCGGCGTACACGTGCACGTGCGGCGGTCAATGGTCGTCTCCGTACATGTAGACCGCGATGTTTCCGGTCAAGGTCGCTACGCGAGGCATCGCACAGTTATAGCCTTTCGTCACTATATTGTCCAGGTTATCTGAGGTGCGTACTAACGGCTCCTGGATTGGCGACGCTCGACCTCGAGAGACGGCGGCGCTTCGGCCTCCTCGCAATCGGCAGCGTCCGCCCAGGACCAGCCGCGACTCGGCCAAGCCGGGCCCATCCCTCGCTGGAACCGGCGGTTTCTGTCGCTTCCTCTCCGGGCGCCTCGCGCACGGTCTTCGCCACCTCAACCTCCCGAAGATCGGCAACGCAGTAGGTGTTGGCGCACCCTCCCATCCGGGAGCGTCTGGCGGCGCCAGCATGACTCCGACGTCAAGGGGGTCGGCGACGGAGTAGGCCCCCTTCCGGGTCTGCAGCGCCTCGCGCTCGCTCGCTGCGACGACCGCGGAGCGACGCCTCCTTGCCTCGCCTTCATTACCGTGGTACTTGCTCCGTATGAAGCTCGCGCAGTCCAAGCTCACCGCTCAAGGACAGATATCGGTCCCCTCCGAGGTACGCAAGCGCCTCGCCCTTGTCTCCGGCTCCGTGCTCGAGTGGGACATCGAAGACGATCGGATCACCGTCCGCCGCGCCGGCCGACATACCTCCGAGGAACTTCACCGTACTCTCTTCCTCACCGCTCCTGAGCCCCGCTCCCTCGATGAGCTCAAGAGCGGCATCAGGTCCCACTTGCGAGCGCGCCATGCGCGCGGTTGACACCAACGTTCTTGTCCGGCTCCTCGCTCGCGACGACCCCCATCAACTCGCCGCTGCCGAGTCGTTCGTGCAGGCGGGTGCCTGGATCTCTCATCTTGTTCTCATGGAGGCTGTCTGGGTCCTTGATTCTGTCTATGCCATCAAGGCACCTCAACTCGCTGCTGGCCTCGCGCTACTCTTGGATCACCAAACCTTGGTCATTCAAGATGCCGATGTCGTCGCCTCCGCTCTCGCTCACTTTCGTGCTCACCCCAAGCTCGGCTTCTCCGACTGCCTTATCCTCTCCGTTGCACTCAGAGCTGGCCATTTCCCCCTCGGAACCTTTGACCGACGGCTCAGCAAACTTCCCGGCACCCAGAAGCTCTGACCGCAGATTGAATGCCTCACGAAGGTCTGCGCAGGCAGCCTTCATGCCAGCGCAGGTCTGCGCCTACCTGTTCCAGCGCGCCGTTCCAGCGCCCTGCAAACGGGTCGCCCCAGTGCAAGAACGGCGGGCCTGGTCTGCCTGTCCCGCGTTTGCACCGCGGGCCGCGCGTCTCCGCGGCTCGAGGGTCAGCGCTCCACGATCTGAACCGCGAACGCGCCACGCCCCGTGCCGACCGACACGAGCACGGTCGCGTCGTCGTCCGCGTCGAAGCACACCTTCCCCGAAGCGGGCACCGCGACCTCCGGGCCCTCGACCGCGTAGGCCCCTTGGCTATCGCGCAAGAGCACCACCACGTCCTGCAGCGCGGGCTCGTGGGCGACGAGCAGCCGGTAACATTGCCCCTTCTTCGCGCGGAAAGGCCATGATTTCGCTGACTCACCGTCGCCGAGCGTGCCCGCCAGCAGCGGCCCGGAGGGGCGAAGACTGCACGCCTCCGCGAGCTGCTTCAGCGCGGACGCCGGCGCCGCGGCGTTCGCAGCGCGGGTCTCGGGGCAGGCGGCCGCAGGATCGGGCATCACGCGCGCGCGTGCGGAGCCGCGAACCCCCATGGGAGGGACGGGCAGCGCAGCGGGCAGGCCCGAGGGCAGCGGCGTGGGGGCCGCGACCGCGCTCGCCGGGGCGGACCCCGAAGCCGCAGGCGCGAGCACGGGCGCCACGGTGGGCTTCGGCCCGCACGCGAGCGCGACGGACATGACGCCGGCGCCGACCGCGACGAGCGAGCCGAACGCCTGAGCGCTCGGAGGCCCACCCGTGCGTGCGCAGCGAGAGACGGACCGCGGGAGACTCGAGGGCGTGCGCATGGGCCGACCTTACCAGCGGGCGGCAGCGCGCGACAGATGGAGCGCGGACGGGTCGCAGGCCTCCCGCCGGTGTGACGCTCCGGCTCGGGCGTCCCGCCTCGTTTCGCGCTATGGAGCGGCGATGCCGCGCGTGCTGCCCGCCCTCGAGCCCGAGTCGATCGCGCTCGCGGCGCGCCTCCTCCGCGCGGGGGAGCTCGTCGCCTTCCCCACGGAGACCGTCTACGGCCTCGGGGCGCGCGCCCTCGATCCAGTGCATACTGCACGCATCTTCGCGGCCAAGGGGCGCCCGACCACGCACCCGCTCATCGCCCACGTCGACGGGCCGGCGATGGCGCGCGAGCTCGTCGCCTCGTGGGGCCCCGCGGCCGAAGCGCTCGCCGCGGCCTTCTGGCCCGGCCCCCTGACGCTCGTCCTCGAGCGCGCGAGCCACGTGCCCTCCGGGGTGGCCGGCGGAGGCACATCGATCGCCGTCCGCGTCCCGGGCCACCCCTGCGCGCTCGCGCTGATCCGAGCGCTGGGCGAGCCCATCGCGGCGCCGAGCGCCAACCGGTACCAGGGGCTGAGCCCCACGCTCGCCGCCCACGTCGTCCGGTCGCTCGGAGACGCCGTCGCGCTCGTGCTCGACGGCGGGCCCTGCGAGGCGGGCGTAGAGTCGACCGTGGTAGACGTGCGCTCCCCGACCGCGCGCGTGCTCCGGCCCGGCGCCGTCCCGCTCGACGCGCTCGCGGCGGTGTGGCCCGTCACGCGGGCCGAGGGCCCGCAGCTCGCGGCCGGCGAGCGCGCCTCCCCCGGGCTCGACGCGAAGCACTACGCGCCCCGGGCCCGGCTCCTGCTCTGCGCCCGAGGCACGCTCGGCGCGCAGGTGGCCGACCAGCTCGCGCGCGGCGTCGACGCGGTCGGAGCGCTCGTCACGGAGGGCTCGTCGAGCCCCCCGGGCGCGCGGCTCGAGCGGCTCGACGCCACCCCCACGGGCTACGCGCACGGGCTGTTCGCGGCCCTCCACCGGCTCGACGAGGCGGGCGTGTCCGTCGTGCTCGCCGAGGCCGTCCCCGACACGGACGCGTGGGCCGCCGTCCGCGACCGCCTGACGCGCGCCGCGTCGCACTAGCCTCGCCGCCGAGGTCCACCGGCCCGGCGCGAATTGTCCTAGGCCCTCGCGCCGCGCGGTTATGCTGGCGCCTCGTTCGGAGGAGGAGCCCATGCCGTCGAAGAAGATCACGCCGCCCAACTTCCCGAAGCCGCGCGGCTACGCCCACGCGATCCTCTCGCAGGGTCGGCATTTGCACCTCTCGGGCCAGATAGCGTGGGACGCCAACGCCCGCATCGTCAGCACCGACTTCGCGACCCAGTTTCTGCAAGCGCTCGACAACCTCATCGCCGTCGTCCGCGCCGCGGGTGGCGGCACCGAGCACATCGTCAAGCTCCTTGTCTTCGTCACCGATCTGGAGGCCTATCGCGCCGCGACGAAGGCCATCGGCGAGGGGTGGCGCGGGCGGCTCGGCAAGCACTACCCGGCGATGAGCCTGGTCAAGGTCGCGGGCCTCCTCGAGCCCGGCGCGCTGGTCGAGATCGAGGGCGTGGCGGTGCTCCCCGACTGACCGAGCCCCGGAGGCGATTCCATGCATCTTACAGCAAAAGGCTTCCTGCTCGCGCACGACGAGGCGACGGGCGTCACCACCGTCACCTTGAACCGCCCGGCGACCCTGAACTCGCTCACCTTCGAGATCTATCGAGAGCTCACCGACACCTTCGCGGCGCTCGACGCCGAGCCGGAGGTGCGGGCCGTGGTGCTCACGGGCGAGGGGCGCGCCTTCTGCTCCGGGGGCGACGTGGAGACCATCATCGGAGAGCTCTTCTCGCGCGACATGCGCGGGCTCGTGGAGTTCACGCGGATCACGGGCGCGCTCATCCGCAACATGCGCGCGCTGCGTCGGCCCGTCGTCGCCGCCGTGAACGGCATCTGCGTAGGCGCAGGGGCGGTCATGGCGCTCGCCGCCGACTTCCGGATCGCCGCCGACACCGCGCGCTTCGGGTTCATCTTCCCCAAGGTCGGCCTCTCGGGCGCGGACATGGGCGCGGCCTACCTGCTGCCGCGGGTGATAGGCCTCGGGCGCGCCAGCGAGCTCTTGTTCTTGGGCGATCTGGTCGGCGCGGAGGAGGCCTTCCGTATCGGCCTCGCGACGCGCGTGGTGCCGGAGGCCGAGTGCCTCGCCGCCGCGACCCAGCTCGCCGAGCGGCTCGCCTCGGGTCCGGCGTTCGCGCACGCGATGACCAAGCAGATGCTCGAGAGCGAGGCGACGATGTCGCTCGATCAGGCCATCGAGGCCGAGGCGCAGGCGCAGGCGATCTGCATGCAGCACCCGGACTTCCGCGCCGCCTACGACGCGTGGGTGAAGAAGGAGCCCACCGTCTTTGAGGGCTCCAAGCGGGCCTTTCAAGCGAAACCGGCAGCGAAACCGGCGGCAACTCCGGCGGCGGCACCGCAGGCCAAGCGGTGAGGCCGCTCGGCATCTCCGCGTTCTGCCACGAGCCGGGTCTCCAGGCGCTCGCCGCAGAGCTCCCCGCGCGCGTGGGCGACCTGTCCCCCCTCGATCACGAGCCCTTCGGCGCCGTCGCAGCCCTGACGCGAAAGGGCCTCTTCGCGCACGTCGTGCCCGAGGCCCACGGCGGCGCGGAGTCGCCCACGGGCCGGCCCGACGCGCTCGACGTGCGCGCGCTCTGCCTCGTGCGCGAGGCCCTCGGGTACAGCTCGCCGGTCGCCGACGGCATCCTCGCGGTGCAGGGGCTCGGCTCCTACCCGCTGCTCCTCACGGGCGACTTCGAGGGCCGCGCGCGGCTCCTTGGCGAGGTCGCGAAGGGCGAGCGAGTCGGCGCCTTCGCGCTCACCGAGCCGGAGGCTGGGAGCGACGTGGCTTCCCTGCGGACGGTGGCCGCGCGCGAGGGCGACGAGTGGCTCTTGACGGGCGAGAAGGCCTTCATCTCGAATGTTGGAATCGCGAATCATTACATAGTCTTCGCCAACGCCGATCCGGCCGCCGGCAAGCGCGGAATCTCGGCGTTCCTGGTCGACGCGCGCGCCGTCGGGATCGAGCTCTCTCCGATGCCGGTGTCGGGCGGCCACCCGCTCGGCCGCCTCGTGCTCGAGCGCTGCCCAGGGCGCCTGCTCGGCGAGGTGGGGCACGGCCTGCGCACGGCCCTCGGCACGCTCGACGTGTTCCGCACGTCGGTGGGCGCGGCGGCGTGCGGGATGGCCGCGCGCGCGCTCGACGAGGCCCTCGACCACGTTCGCTCGCGCACGCAGTTCGGCAAGCGGCTCGCCGACTTCCAGCTCACCCAGGCGGCGCTCGCCGAGATGCTGACCGACCTGGAAGCGTCGCGGCTGCTGGTGTACCGCGCGGCCCACGCCAAGGACACGGGCGATCCCGACGCGAGCCTCCACGTCGCCATGGCGAAGCTCCACGCGACCGAGGCGGCGCAGCGCGTCGTCGACCGCGCGGTGCAGCTGCACGGCGGCCGCGGCGTGCTCACGGGGTCCGTCGTCGAGCAGCTGAGCCGGGACGTGCGCCCGCTCCGCATCTACGAGGGGACCTCGGAGATCCAGAAGCTCATCGTGGGCGGCGCGCTGGCGAAGGCGCCGGGCAGCTGAGACGCGGCCGCGGCGTCGAGCGCCTCACGGCGGACAGGGTCCGCCGAAGAGCCCCGCGAACCGGGCGAGCCACACGGCGAGGGTCGCCGCGAACACCACGTACGAGCCCCGCCGAAAGAAGGGGCGCTGCATCGTGGTCGCGAAGGTCCCGAGCCGCAGGTGGCCCAGGATCTCGGACGCGACCAGGGCCGCGCACCAAGGCCCCAGCCCGAGCACGAGGGGGTGCATGCGGAGCGCGGCCCACACCTCCCCGTGGAAGAGGAGATGCACCGCCCGAGTCATGCCGCAACCCGGGCATGGGATGCCCAGGGCCGCGCGCACGGGACAGTCCAAAGGGAGCACCCCGGACGCGACCACGGCCACGAGAAGCACGAGCCCGACGGGCGGCCCGTACCGACTCCGCGCGGGCCGCGGCTCGACGTCCGGCCCCGCGGTCAGCTGCGAAGGACCGCGCTGACGACGCCGCCGAGCAGACCGACACCGATGCCGACCGCCGCCAGGATCGTGGAGAGCTTGGCCTTCTGCTGGGCCGTCGCGAGATCGCCCATTTTCTGGGCGTTCTTGGCCTGGATGGCCAACACGAGCCCGCCGATGCCGAGCAGCGTGCCGAGGCCGCAGCAGAACAGCGAGACCACGCTGAGCACGAGGGGGAGCGTGGTGTTCACGTCGCCCGCGGGCACCATCCCGCCGCCGCCGCCGCCAGGAGCGCCGCCACCGAAGCCCTGCTGGCCGCCCATGTTCGGGTCGCCCATGCCGGGCGCGCCCATGCCCATCCCCGGGCCGCCCATGCCGGGCGCGCTCATGCCCATTCCCATTCCGGGGGCCCCCATGCCCGGGCCGCCCATGCCCATGCCTGGGCCGCCCATGCCCATGTCGGGGCCCATGCCGGGACCGCCCGCGCCGCCGAACGGCTGAGCGCCAAACGCTTGCTGGGCCTGCTGTTGCTCAGCCTGCGCAAAATTCTGTTGGAACTGACCGAACCCGGGGTCGAAGGCGGGCTCCGGCTGCGGGGCGGGCGCCCCAAACCCTTGCGGGGGCATCTGGCCGCCCATCGCGCCGGGATCGGCGGGAGCCGGCGCTCCCCAGGGGGCCGGCGCGGCCGCCTGAGAGGGCTGCCCGTAGCCCATGTCGGCGCCGGGCACCGCATAGCCACCGAGCTGGGTCTGCATCTTGGGCGCTCCGGCCGGGGCGCCCCCGGGGGCACCCCCACCGCCCCCGTACGGCGCGCCGACGCCCATGGCCGCCGCGTCGGGGAGCGCGAACGTCGCGCCCAGCGGGTTCGCGGGAGGCTCGGGCGAATGCAATTGCGGCGGCGCGGGCGCCGCGCCCATCGAGGGCGGCGCGACGCCGACCATCGTCCCCTTCAGCTTGGCCGGAGCACCGGGTCGGGCGGCGCCCACAGCGCCGGGACCCGGGCCCGGAGGCGGGGCTCCCAGGCCCTCCGCCATCATCATGGTGCCCTTGAACTTCTGGGGGGCGGCCGCCTTGAGCGCGAAGCCACACTTCACACAGTTCGGGGCATTTTCGGGGTTTTGGTTCCCGCAGTTGGGGCAGAACATCGATCCTCCAGCACGCGTCACGCGGCGTCTTCCGCACGAGCCGCAAACAGAAATCAGGCGCGGGTCGCTCGGCGAGCGGCACCCCTCGGCGTGAGGATATCTCCCCACACCGCCGATCCTCAAGTCCCTCGCCTCTTTTTTGCGCACTCACACACACTTCTGCGCACACACCCTTCCTGAGCCCGTCCCGCACCCTGTGGACGGCGCCGCGCGGGCTGCGCCGGGGCGGCGCGCGCATCCCTGCTTGACATCGCGGGGCCGCCGACACTAGCGTCCGCCCGCATTTTGCAGGGAATTCGCGGGGCGGCTCTTCACCCAGGCGAACCGCCGAGCCCCACCCCGAAAGGTGGGGCCTTTCTCCTTGGTTCTGCGTCTTCGCCGACCGCCGCGCGGTCCCCGCCGCCCCCCGGTCCGCCGCTCTCTTCCGCTCCGCCCTTCCCCCGCCAGGCCGCGCCGCTTCGCCTTCACGCTTCCCCGAACCTACGAGCCCACGAGCGATGCCCTTTCAGCTGACCCCCGAACGCGAACAGAAGCTCACGGAGCTCCTCGGCCGCTACCCAAACAAGATGGCCGCGTGCATTCCGCTGCTGCACCTCTGTCAGGAGCAAGAGGGCTGGGTCTCGCCGGAGGTCATGGAGTTCGTCGCATCCCGCCTCGAGCTCTCGGGGGCCCACGTGCAGGGCGTCGTCACGTTTTACACGCTGTTCAACCAGAAGCCCGTGGGGAAGCACCAGGTGTGGGTGTGCCGCACCCTGCCCTGCGCGCTCCGGGGCGCCGGCGAGCTGCTCCACCACTGCGAGAAGCGGCTCGGCATCCACGCCGGCGAGACCACGTCCGACGGGGCCATCACGCTCCGCACGGCCGAGTGCCTCGCGAGCTGCGGCACCGCCCCCATGATTCAGGTCGACAAGGACTACTTCGAGAACCTCACCCCCGAGAAGGTCGACGCCATCCTCGACGGCCTCCGGCGCTGAGCGAACGAGAAGAACAAGAACATGCTCAAGCCCACGAATTTACTTACGAAAGTCTACGACATCAGGGACGGCCACACCCTCCCGGTGTACGAGCGCGAGGCCCGCGGCTACGAGGCGGCCCGCAAGGTGCTCACCTCGATGTCGCGCGACGAGGTCGTCGCCGAGGCGAAGAAGGCCAACATCCGCGGCCGCGGCGGCGCCGGCTTCCCCATGGGCATCAAGTGGAGCTTCATGCGGCCCCACCCCACGAAGCCCGCGTACCTGGTGCTGAACGCCGACGAAGGCGAGCCCGGCACCCACAAAGACCGCACGCTGATGGAGCTGAACCCTCACTCGGTCATCGAGGGGTGCATCATCGGGTGCTTCGGCATCGGCGCCCACGTGGCCTACATCTACGTGAGGGACGAGCTCCACCTGTCGAAGGCCCGCCTCGACGCCGCCATCCTCGAGGCCCGCGCGAAGGGCTACCTCGGGGCGCGCCCCTTCGGGAAGGACTACCCGGTCGAGGTGCACGTCCACACGGGCGCGGGCGCGTACATCTGCGGCGAGGAGACCTCGCTCCTCAACTCGCTCGAGGGTCGCCGCGGCGAGCCCCGCTTGAAGCCGCCGTTCCCGGCGCAGGTCGGCGCGTTCGGCTGCCCCACCACGGTCAACAACCTCGAGACCATCGGCGTCGTCCCGAGCATGATCCTGATGGGCGGCGAAGAGTTCTCGAAGCTCTCGGCGCTCCACGCCATCGGCGACGGCGGCGTGCGCCTCTACGGGCTGAACGGCCACGTGAAGAAGCCCGGCGTCGTCGAGCTGGCGGTAGGCCCCACGCTCCGCGAGCTCATCTACGACGTCGGCGGCGGCGTCCTCGGCGACAAGCCGCTCTGGGCGATCATCCCCGGCGGCTCCTCCACCCCCATCCTCCGCGCCGACGAGCTCGTCAGTGCGCCGGACGAGAAATCCCCGCTCCACCCGTACGACGGCAAGAGCATCCTCGACGTCCCCCTGGGCGTGGACACGGCGCGCGGCCTCGGCACCATGCTGGGCACCTGCTGCATCACCGTGATGGCGGAGGGCACGAGCCCCGTCGCGGCGATGCACAACCTCATGCAGTTCTACCGCCACGAGTCATGCGGGCAGTGCACGCCGTGCCGCGAGGGCTCCGGCTGGCTGCTGCGCATCTGCGAGAAGCTCATGGACGGCTCCGCCACCCTGGAGGAGCTCGACACCCTCCACTCGGTCGCCAACAACATCATGGGCAACACGATCTGCGCCTTCGGCGAGGGCACCGCGATGCCCGCCCTCGGCTTCTTGAAGAAGTTCCGTAAGGACTTCGAGGCCTACGTGGGCGACCCCTCGAAGGGCAAGCGCGCTTCGCTCGTGATCGAGGGCCACGGCTTCGCCTCCTCTGGCGGACAGACCACCGTATGACCACCGCGAAGGATCTCCCGTGAACCTCGGACAAGCCTACTTCTGGATCTGTGCCGCGCTCGCGGTCATTGGAGCGATCTCCACGGTCGCCTCGAAGAACCCCATCCGGGGCGCGATGGGCCTGCTGATGATGGTCCTGAGCGTCGCGGGGCTCTTCCTCGCGCTCCACGCCCAGTTCCTCGCGGCGATCCAGCTCATCGTGTACGCGGGCGCCATCGTCGTCCTGTTCCTCTTCGTCATCATGCTCATCGGCCCTTCGGCCAACACGCCGTCCGACCGGCGCGGCCTCCCGAGCCGCGCGATCGGCGCGCTGGCCTTCGGCCTCGGCGGGGTGGGCGCGATGACCCTGCTCGTCCGCGCCGGCCTCCAGGCGGCGGCCGCGAACCCCGGGGCCGGCACCGTGCCGCCCGTCCCGCCCACCGACTTCGGCGGGATCGACGCCGTGGGCCGCGTCCTCTTCACGCAAGGCCTCGTCCCGTTCGAGCTCTCGAGCGCCCTCCTCATGGTCGCGATCGTGGGCGCCATCGCGGTCGCGCGCGGCAAGCAGGCGAGCCCCTCCACGTCCTCGAAGCCGGCGATCGCCGCGGCGACCGCGTCCGGCAAGGAGACCGACTCGTGATCACGACCGACAGCTACGTGTTCCTCTCGGCGATCCTCTTCACCATCGGGGGGATCGGCTTTCTGCTCCGGCGAAACGTCATCGTCACGCTGATGAGCATCGAGATCATGCTGAACGCGGTGAACCTCGCGTTCGTCGCGTTCAACCGGGCCGCTCCGAAGGGACACACCGGCCAGATGTTCGCGTTCTTCCTCATCGCCGCGGAGGCCGCCGAGGTCGCGGTGGGGCTCGCGATCGTCATCGCCATGTTCCGCCTGCGCCGCTCGGTCCGCACCGACGAGGCCGATCTCCTCAAGAACTGAGCGCGCCGCGCCAGCTCGCCCCCTGAATTTCCTCCGGAATCTCTTCCGAACCTTACTCGAAGGACTCCTCGTCCGATGCTCAAGCTCCTGACAACGCTCTTCCCCGCCGGCGATTTTACGCTGTTGGCGGTCATCCTCGGGATGCCGCTCCTCGGGGCCATCGTGAACGGCCTCTGGGGCAAACGGCTCGGCAAGCCGGCCGTCAAGACCATGACCCTCTCGGTCATGGGCATCGCCTTCCTGGCGTCGGCCCTGACGTTCCTCCTGCTCGACCGGGAGGCGTCGCACCACTCGGGAGAGCACGTGAAGCTCTCCTGGCTGGCGTGGGACTGGATGCGCACCACCGGCGGCCGCGGCGCTGCCGTCCCCATCGAGCTGAAGTTCAGCGTCGACGCGCTCTCGGGCGTGATGATGCTCGTCATCACGGGCGTCGGCTTCCTCATCCACCTCTACGCGACCGCGTACATGGAGAAGGACCCCGGCTATTACCGCTTCTTCGCGTACCTGAACCTCTTCGTCTTCTCGATGCTGGTGCTGGTCCTCGCGGACAACCTCCCCGTCCTCTTCGTCGGGTGGGAAGGCGTCGGCCTCTGCAGCTACCTGCTCATCGGCTTCTGGTTCAAGGAGGAGGCCAACGCCACGGCCGGAAAGAAGGCGTTCATCGCCAACCGCGTCGGCGACTTCGGCCTGCTCTGCGCGATGTTCCTGCTGGTCCACTACACCGGCGCGCTCGACTGGAACGGCATCGAGAACGGCGCCGGCTCCCTCGTCAGCCAGGCCGATCCGATGCAGGTCCACCTCTGGCCCATCGGCGGCGGGCAGTTCCAGGGCGCGCTGGCCTTCCTCCAGCCGAAGACCCCGCTCGTCATCACCGGCGCGACCGCCGTGGGCCTCATGCTCTTCCTCGGGTGCACGGGCAAGAGCGCTCAGATCCCGCTCTACGTGTGGTTGCCCGACGCGATGGCCGGCCCAACCCCGGTCTCGGCGCTCATCCACGCGGCCACGATGGTGACCGCGGGCGTCTACCTGGTGTGCCGGCTCTCGTTCGTGTTCGTGCTCTCGCCGTTCACGATGACCGTCATCGCCTTCACCGGCGCCTTCACGGCGCTCTTCGCGGCGACGATCGCGCTCGTGCAGAACGACCTGAAGAAGGTGCTCGCCTACAGCACCGTGAGCCAGCTCGGGTACATGTTCCTCGGCGTCGGCGTCGGGGCCTTCAGCGCGGGCTTCTTCCACGTGTTCACCCACGCGTTCTTCAAGGCCTGCCTCTTCCTCGGGGCCGGCAGCGTCATCCACGCGATGCACGCGCGCATCCACGACGACGTGAAGTCGCAGGACATGCGGCACATGGGCGGCCTGCGCAAGTACATGCCGCACACCTTCTGGACCTTCGGCGCCGCCACCCTGGCGATCGTCGGGTTCCCGCTCACGAGCGGGTTCTTCTCGAAGGACGAGATCCTGTTCAAGGCCTTCGTGAACCACCCCGTCAACGGCGCCGCGGCGCACATGAACCCGAAGGCGGCCGCCGCGCTTTGGCAGCAGCCCACCTGGGTAGGCCCCGTGCTGTGGGCCATGGGGCTCGCCGCCGCGGTCCTCACCGCTTTCTACATGTCACGCGCCTTCATCCTGACCTTCTTCGGCGATTTCAAGGGTTGGGTCGTCGGCAAGCCTTCGACGCCCTCGCACCACGACGCGCACCACGACGCCGCGCATGGTCATGGTGACGACGACGACGACGACGCTCACCACCCCCACGAAGACCTGAAGAAGCCTGGCCTCGCCCCGCACGAGTCGCCCTGGCAGATGACCGTGCCGCTGATGATCCTCGGCACGCTCTCGCTCGCCGCCGGCTTCCTGAACCCCGCGTTGTTCGCGGGCCTCTTCAAGGACCACAAGCCCCCGATGGACCACTGGCTCGAGCCGGTGTTCGACGAGGCGAACAAGGCCATCCAGGTCCTGCCCAGCGTCGAGGCGGCTCACCACAAAGAGTACCCGCTCACCGCGGCGGCCTTCGCGGCGTTCGCGATCGGGACCTTCGTCGCCTACCAGTTCTACATCCTCAAGAAGGGCACGCCCCCGAAGGAGATGGCCGCCCAGGCGCCCGGGCTCTACAAGCTGCTCCTCGACAAGTGGCGCGTGGACGAGCTCTACGACGCCACCGTGTGGAACGGCGTCGACGCCCTCGCCGACACGGCGATCTCGGCCGACCAGGGCTTCTTCGACGCGATCCTCGCGCGCCTCACGGCGCTCCTCGTGGCCGCGCTCGGGACGATCCTCCGCGTCGTGCAGAACGGCGTGATCCACATTTACGCGGGGGCCATGGCCTTCGGCCTGGTGTTCATCGGCTGGTTCGTCGTGGTCCCCCGCGCCGACCTCGTGGTCCGCGAGAACGCGAGCGGCGACTACCTCCTCGAGGCCGCCCCCGGAATGGGCTACGCCTACCGGTGGACCCCCGAGGCCGGCAAGGAGTCGAAGGAGAAGGAAGAGCCGAAGTTCTCCCCCGCGAGCACGCAGCTCAAGCTCCACCTCGACGCGGACAAGTCCCAGACCGTTCGGCTCGAGGTGAAGAACGCGTTCGGGCTCGCGGCCGCGCGTGAAGTCACCCTCTCGCGGCCTCCCGCAGAGAAGCCCGCGCAGCTCGACAAGCTGGGCGCGATCGATCCCCCCTCCACGAAGCTTGGTGCGAACTGATGGCCGCCGTCGACACGCGGAGCGCCGAGAGCGGCGCCAACCCGTCCTCCTCGTCCCCGTACTCCGTCCTCGTCGTGGGAGCGATGCTGCTCGTCATCGCGAGCGCCTCGTACGTGGTCGTCCCCGAGACGCTCGCCAAGGTCCTCGGGGCCCTCGGCTCCCTCCTGCCGGTCCTCATCCCGGCGGTGGTCGTCGGCGCGGCCCCCCGCGGCCACTCGCGAGGCGTACGCCTCACGATGGGCCTCATCGCAGGGCTGCTCGCGCTGTTCGTGCAGCGCATGTGGCCGGGCGCAGCCGACGCGGCCGACCCCGCGACCCCGCCGGCGGAGTCTCACACCCTCCTCAGCTGGCTCATCGCCGTGCCCATGCTCGGTGCGGCGGCCATCCTGTTCCTCCCGCGCCAGGCCCCGCGCACGCTGAAGGCCGTCACCCTCGGCGTGATGCTCTTTTCGCTCTTCCTCAGCCTGCCGCTCTTGCAGGTGTCGATGGGCCGTGAGTTCCACTTCGACCAGGACGTCGTCTGGGTGGAGCGCTTCGGCATCCACTACCACGTGGCCCTCGACGGCGTGTCGCTGTGGCTCGTGATGCTCACCGTCTTCATCATGCCGATCGCCGCGTACGTGTCGTTCGGCTCGATTGACAAGCGCATGAAGGACTGGTGTTTCGCGCTCCTCGTCCTCCAGGCGGCGATGATCGGCGCGCTCGTCGCGATGGACCTCTTCCTCTTCTACGTCTTCTGGGAGCTGATGCTCGTCCCGATGTACGTGATGATCGGGGTCTGGGGCGGCGCGAACCGCATCAAGGCCGCGATCAAGTTCTTCCTCTTCACGATGGCCGGCTCCGTGCTGATGCTCGTCGCGATCCTCTACATCGCCTACACCTACTCGCAGGCGTCGGGCGGCCACATGAGCTTCGATTACTTCGAGCTCCAGCGCCTCATCCTCCCGCACCACATCCAGCGGTGGGTGTGGGCCGCGTTCGCGCTGAGCTTCTTCATCAAGGTGCCGATGTTCCCGGTGCACACGTGGCTCCCGGACGCGCACACCGAGGCCCCCACGGGCGGCTCGATCATCCTGGCCGCGGTCATGCTAAAGATGGGTACCTACGGGTACTTGCGTTTCTGCATGGGGCTCTTCCCGGAGGCCTGCGGCTGGAGCGCCGCGGCCCTCGGCGGCGTGTCCGTTCTCGGCGGGATCCTCTACGGCGCGCTCTGCGCCTGGAAGCAGGACGACGTGAAGCGCCTCGTCGCCTACTCGTCCGTCGCCCACCTCGGGTACGTGATGCTCGGCCTGTTCGCGGCGACGCCCGCGTCGATGGAGGGCTCGGTCCTCCAGATGATCAACCACGGCATCTCGACCGGCGCGCTCTTCCTCCTCGTCGGCGTCATCTACGACCGTCGCCACACGCGCATGCTCGACCAGTTCGGCGGCCTCGCGAAGGTGATGCCCGTCTACTCGGCGCTCTTCGTCGTCGTCGCCCTCTCCAGCGTCGGCCTTCCGGGCACGAACGGCTTCGTCGGCGAGTTCATGATCATCACGGGCACGTTCGTCTCGACTCGTCTCGGGCACGTCAACGGCATCCAGGCCGTGGGCGCTGCGCTGGGCGTCATCCTGGCGGCGCTCTACATGCTCGGAGCGGTCCAGAAGATGTTCTTCGGGAAGCTCACGCACCCGGAGAACAAGAAGCTCACCGACATCAACAGCCGCGAGCTCATCGCGGTGACGCCCCTCATCGGGATGATCTTCATCGTCGGGTTCTTCCCCCGCCTGCTCCTCGACCCGATGTCGGGCGCCATCGCGCGCATCCACGACGACTTCTCGCTGCGCACGGAGAACAACCCGGCGCCCAAGTTCTACACCGGCCCCATCAAGCTCCTGCCCCGGCGCCCCGAGGCGCCCAAGCCCGCAGAGCCCGCCCCCGAGACAGCCCCCGCGGCCGAAGGTCACTGACCGATGCTCCTCGCTTTCGCACTCTCTCCCCTGCTCGTCGTCGCGCTCGGCGCGCTGCTGCTCATGCTCGCCGAGGTCTTCTCGAAGGTGCGCACGGGGCTCGCGCTGGGGACGGCCGTCGTCTTCTTCTCGGGCACCGTGCTGTCGGCGGCCGTGTGGCTCTACGGCCTCGACGCCATCCCGAACCTCGACGCGCTCGCCCCGTGGCTCATCGTCGATCGCTTCTCCCTCTTCTTCGACGCGCTCCTCTGCCTCGGCGGAGGGCTCGCCGCGCTCCTCGCCGGCGGGTACCTCCCGGAGCACAAGATGGAGCGGGGTGAGTTCTACTCGCTGCTGCTCTTCGCGACCTTCGGCGCGATGATGCTGGCAGCCTCGGGGGACTTCCTCACGCTGTTCCTCGGCCTCGAGACCATGTCGATCGGCGCGTACGCGATGACCGCGTTCCGCCGCACGTCGGCCCGCTCGGCGGAGGGCGCGCTCAAGTACTTCCTCCTCGGGTCGTTCGCCGCCGCGCTCCTCCTCTACGGCTTCGCGCTCCTCTACGGCGCGACGGGTCACACCGACCTCGCGGGCGTCGGCGCAGGGGTGAAGGCCGGCAACCACGCGCCGATGGTGCTCATCGCCCTGGTGCTCGTGCTCGCCGCGCTCGCCTTCAAGGTGAGCGCCGTGCCGTTCCACATGTGGACGCCCGACGCCTACGAGGGCGCGCCCACGCCGGGCACCACCTACATGGCGGTCGCGGTGAAGGGCGGCGCGTTCGCCATGCTCCTCCGCGTGATGCTCACCTGCTTTGGCGACGCGAGCTCCATGTCCTGGTCGAGCGGCTGGCCGCCGGCGGTGGCCTGGATGGCCGTGGCGACCATGACGGTCGCGAACCTCATCGCGGGCCGGCAGGAGTCGGTGAAGCGCATGCTCGCGTACTCGAGCGTGGCTCACGCCGGCTACCTCCTCGTCGGCGTCGTCGCGACCATGAAGAGCCCCGGCCAAGGCGCCGCGAGCGTCATGTTCTACCTCCTCACCTACACCGTCTCCACGGCCGGAGCGTTCGGCACGCTCATCCTCTGCGGTCGGCACGGGGCCGAGGCCGTGAGCTACGAGGACCTCGCGGGGGTCGGGCGCCGACACCCAGCGGCGGCGCTCGCGTTCTCCCTCTTCCTGCTCTCGCTCGCTGGCTTCCCTCCCACGGCCGGCTTCTTCGGGAAGTGGTTCGTGTTCAGGGCCGCGATGGAGGGTGGGTTCACCTGGCTCACCATCATCGCCTTCCTGAACAGCGTCATCGGCGCATACTACTACCTGCGGGTCATGGTGTTCCTCTACATGCGCGAGCCGGCGGCCGGCGCCCCGATCGCGACGCCGATGCGCTCGGGCTACGTCAACGCCGCGCTGCTCGTCAGCGCGCTGCTGGTCGTGCTCCTCGGCGTCTCCCCGACCCTCTCGCTCGACGTGGCGGTCAAGGCCGCGGCGGTCTTCGGTGGGTGAAGACTGTGGGTGAGTCGTCGTGTGAGGTGCGCCGCGCTGGTCAGGCGGTGGTGACGCTCGCGCTCGCCGCCAGCGTCGCCGCCTGCAAGGACCCGCCCGCGCCTGCCCAGCCCGACGCAACGCCCGCGGCGTCGGTCGCTCCGGTCGAGGCGGCCGCGCTGCCGCCACAGAACAACAACCCCTACACGCCCGAGCAAATTCGCAAGGTCACCAACCCCACGGGGCTCGCACCGTACGCCGGCCCCACGGGCAGCGTTGAGGGCACGATCACCGTCCGCGGCGGGGAGCCTCCGCGGGTCGAGGCCGACTTCTCGCGCTGTCCCGACGGCGCGGGCGCCTACGGCACGCAGTACCGCGTCGGCGCGCCGGGCGCCGAGGCCGGCACCCACGAGCTCGCCGACGCGATCGTCGCGATCACGGGCTACGAGGGGTTCATCGCCCCCAAGACCGACTACGTCTCGATCTCGTTCGAGGGCTGCGCCTACGACCGCCGCACGGTGCTGCTCACCTACGGGCAGCGCGTAGAGGTGCTGAACCGGTCGAAGAAGCAGCTCATCACGCCCGACATCGACGGCGTCCCGGTCATCTCCCTGCGGATCGCGGCGCCGCAGTCGATCGCGCCCGTCAAGCTTTACCCGCCGGGGGTCGGCCGCTTTCGCCTCATCGACCGGGGTGTGCTGAAGTACGTCAGCGAAGACGTCTACGTGCTGCTCCAGCCGCTCCATTCGGCGAGCGATCTCAAGGGTCACTACCGCATCGACGGCATCCCCGTGGGGAAGGCGACGGTCAACGTCGCGCACCCCGCGTTCTCGGGAGACAGCGCGAAGGAGGTGCAGATCGCCCCGAACGTCGTCCTCCGTGTCGACCTCACGCTCGCCGGGCCCGGCGCCGACGCCGGCGCAAAGCCCAGCCCGCCCACCAAGAAGGTCGCGCCCGCCCCCGTGCGCTGAGGCGCGTGCGCACAGAAAAGGTCGGGCCCTCCTTCGCCGGCGAGCCCGACCGAGCCGAGGCAGGCGCTACTTCTTGCAGCCGCAGCCGCTCTCGCCGCAAAGACCACCGCAGAATCGGCAGTCGGTCGGTCGGAGACGAATACGAACCCGCACGGGGACACGAACGCGCTTCTTCATAGGACACCTCTCTTGGCTGGTGAAGGTCAACCCAAGCCTATCCACACCTCCTGGCTTGTCGAGGTCCGCGCACGAGATGGAACCGACGGAGAGGTGAGACCACCCTCCATCAGGAGAAGGGCATCTTCCCCGTGAGCGTGGCGTCCGAGAGGTGCCGTCGTGGCTGGACCGTGAGGTACTCTGCGGTCGTTCCATGGCATCGATCCTGTGTTCCATCTGAAGGATGGCGCCGTCCACGTCCTTCAGCTGCGCACGCGCCACGCTCCGTTCCGTAGAAATCGGGCTGGTGCAAGAAGTCGGGCACGGGCACGGGCATGTTTACGGGCTCAGGGACAGGCCCTCCTAGCCCTCGTGTCGCCAGCGCGTTTTCACTCGTCGCGCGCCGCGCGGTTTGCCATACGAGAGGCATGCACTCTCCCCTCGTCGAGCGATGGCTCGCGCTCGCCAGCTCCCCGCGCCCGGCTGTCATCGACGCCGCCGGGGCGGTCCACACGTACGCCGCGCTCGGGCACGGCGCGCGACTGATCGCGAGCGCGCTGCGTGAGGACCCGGGCGGCGCGCGCAGGTCCCTCGAGGGCGAGCGCGTCGGGCTGCTCGTCTCGCCCGGCGCGCCCTTCGTCGAGGCGCTGGTCGGGGTGCTGTTGGCGGGCGGCACCGGCGTGGTGCTGACGCCGCTCTATCCCACGCGCGAGCGCCGCTACTTCTGCGAGGACGCGCACGTGGGCACGCTCATCGCGTCGCCCGATCTCGCGCCGCTCGCGGCCGAGCTGGCCGAGGGCCGGCGCCTCCTGCTCACGCGCGAGGTCGCGAGCGACGCGCCGAGTGGCTCCGTCGCCCTCGACCCCGCGCCTTCGTCTCCCGACTCCCCTGCCCTCCAGCTCTACACGAGCGGCACCACGGGGCGTCCCAAGGGCGCCGTCCTCACGCACGAGAACCTGGCCACCCAGCAGACCCTCGTCGGCCGCGCGTGGGGCTTCTCGCCGGACGATCTCCTGCTGCACACGCTGCCGCTGCACCACATGCACGGGCTCGCGATCGCGCTCCTCACCTCCCTCGGGAGCGGAGCTTGCACGCGCTTTCTCCCGTTCGACGCGCCTCGCGTGTGGGACGCGATGGCCGACGCCACGGTCTTCATGGGCGTGCCGAGCATGTACCAGCGGCTCCAGGTCGCGTTCGACGCGGCCGACACGGAGACGCGCGCGCGCTGGTCCTCAGCCGCGAGGCACCTGCGGCTCGCGACGAGCGGGAGCGCGGCCCTGCCGACGTCGCTCGGTGAGTTCTTCCGCGCGCGGTCGGGGTCGTACCCGCTCGAGCGCTTCGGAATGACCGAGATCGGCGTCGGGCTCACGAACCCGCTCGAGGGCGAGCGGCGTCCCGGCTGCGTCGGGCTCCCGCTCCCCACCGTCGAGACACGCGTCGTCGACGAGGCCGGCGCCGACACCGAGGTGGGCGAGCTGCTCGTTCGCGGCCCGAGCGTCTTCCGCGGCTACTTCGAGCGCCCGGCCGAGACCTCCGCCGCGTTCGTGCCCGCGGCGGACGGCGGGCCCCCGTGGTTCCGCACGGGCGACACGGTCACGCGCATCGTCGACGCCGGCGGCGCCCCGCTCGCCTTCAAGATCCTCGGGCGCACGAGCGTCGACATCCTGAAGAGCGGCGGCTACAAGCTGAGCGCCCTCGAGATCGAGGAGACGCTGCGCGAGCACCCGCGCGTCCTCGACGTGGCGGTCGTCGGCTTGCCGGACGAGGCCTGGGGCGAGCGCGTGGTCGCGTGCGTCCTCCTGCGCGAGGGGCCGGGCGCCCCACCGGCCCCTCACGAGTTGCGTGCATTTTGCAGAGAACGCCTCGCCCCCTACAAGGTGCCCAAGGACGTCCATGTGATGGCGGCGCTCCCGCGAAATCCCCTCGGGAAGGTCGTGAAGCCGGACCTCGTCCGTGAGCTGTCGGTCGGCGAAAAAAGCGACTAGGCGCACAAGGCGGGCGGGCACGCCGTCGCGTGGGGTGCTAGGAAAGCGGAATCGTGCGCTTTTCTTCCTCCTTGTTCTTCGCCACCCTCCTCCCCGCCGCCCTCGCCGCCCTCGCCGCCTGCAGCTCCACGCCGCGCGGCACGTTCGACGACCCCGTCGACGCGGGCGAGGCGGGCAGCTCGCTCCCCACCGACGGCGGCCCCAAGCCCCCGTCGTTCACCGACGCGTCGCTCGACGCCCCGAAGCCCGTGGGACCGAGCGAGGTGTTCGGCCACTCCGGCAAGGTGCTCTACCGCCTGGATCCCGACAACAAGTCGGTGCAGGTGATCGGCCCGTTCTCGGGCTGCAACGAGGCGACCGAGCAGATCATCGACATCGCGCTCGACGAGGCCTCGAACATGTACGGCACCACGTACACCGGGCTCTTTCGCATCGACAAGGCCACGGCCCGCTGCACGCGGATCACCGGCGCCACCGGGAAGGACTTCCCGAACTCGCTCTCGTTCGTCCCGAAGGGCACGCTCGACCCCGCCGCCGAGGCGCTCGTTGGCTACGTCGGGGACGAGTACGTCCGCATCGATCCTGCGACCGGCAAGATCACCACCATCGGCCAGCTCGGGAACGCCCAGCTCCGCTCGAGCGGCGACATCGTCTCGGTGATCGGCGGCCCGACCTACCTCACCGTGAAGAGCACGGGCGCGAGCGGTCAGTGCGCGGCATCCGACTGCCTCGTGGAGATCGACCCGAAGACCGGCGCCATCACCAAGAACTGGGGCGCCCTGAACGCCCGCACGGACGTCTTCGGCGTGGCGTTCTGGGCGGGGTCCGTCTACGGCTTCACCAAGGCGGGCACGCTCTTCCAGGTGGAGATCAAGGGCGGCGCCCTCACGCTCAACGAGATCATGATCCCGTCGCGCCCCGCCGATCTCTCGTTCTTCGGCGCGGGCTCCACCACCGCGGCGCCGACCCAGCCCAAGTAGCCCACGTCAAGTCGCGGCGCCCTCCGGCTCAGCGTCCTGTCGGCGCGGGCGCGCGCTTCGCGAGCTCCACCGAAGCGCGGAGCGCGTCGCTCTTCGTGAGCCCGACGTGGCGCTTCACCAGGCGACCCGCGGCGTCGAGCACGAGCACCGTGGGGATCTGGTGCACGTCGCCGAGGGGGCCCCGCCCAACGCGCGAGTCCGCGTCGCCGAGCGCCACCGGGAACGTGACCTTCAGCGTGCGGGCGTACGCCTCGACGAGCTCACGCTCGTGCCGCTCGTGGAGCGCCACGAGCGCGTACGTGACCGCGTCGCCGTCGCGCGCGGCCATGTGGACGAGGAACCCCACTTGGGCCTGGCTCGCGATGTCCCACGTGGTCACGAACACGAGCACGGCTGGCTTCCCGCGGAGCGCGTCACGCGCGACGGGGCGCGCGTCGAGCGAGTCGAAGACGAACGGCGCGACCGGCTCGGTCCCGCGCTCTTCCACTTCGACCGGCGCGCGAGGCTCGGGCTCGGCGCGCACGCACGCGCCCACGAGCGCGGGGACGAGCGCAGGGCCGGCCAACCGAGCGGGCGTCGAGTCCTCCTGGGGCGCGCACCGCCACGGCTCAGTCGCTCTTCTGGCCGACGAAGTGATCGCGCTTGTCGGCGAACAAGACGTTGAAGGTCGTGAGGGTGCCGTAGCACTGCGTGACGTACTGCTGGAGCTGAACCTTCTCGTCGTCGGCCAAGCCCGAGTGGGCGTTCAGCTTCTGCTCGAGCACGCGCAGCTTGTCGCGGATCGACACGATCTTTCGGAAGAAGGCCTCCAGTGGCACGCGCTTCTCGGCCGTGTCCTTGTTGCCAGGCAGGAGCACGAGCTCACCGCCCTGCCAGCGACCTCCGAGCTCCACGGGCGAGACCGCGAGCTCTTCCTGAATCACCTCACGCAGGACCTTGCGAAATTCTTCGACGTCCATGTCAAGCAGCTCCTCGGGCAAGGCGGGCGACAGCGCCGGCGACGGCGCCGGCGACGAGACAGCGCGCGAAACAGCGCGCGGTGACGAGCGGTCGCGGTCGGACGAGCCTCGTCGCGTGGGCTCGGGGCGCCGAGCTTTGGCGACGAACGTGCCGCGCTTCACGTACTGGTTGCAGGTGGAGGTCTCGTAGAGAGGCGCGGGCCAGGCCTCGAGCAGACACTCGCCGTGCCGCCGCACTTCCCCGAAGCCGTCGATTTCCTCGACGACGCGCACGAACCGCGCGCAGCTGCCGCACCGGCCGTCGAGCTCAGGCCGCTCCACGGCTGCCCCTTGAGGATCGCGCCGAGCGGCGACGAGAGAGAGACCCCGCGCTGTAGTCCACGGCCCTTGCGTAGCACCTTTGGGCCGCGGGGTTAACAGGCCCCGTCACTCCGAAAACTTCAGCTCGACGCTGGCCGACCCGCGCGATGCTCGCGTATCGTCCCGAGGTAGCCGTGCCCACCGAGCCCCGCCCCGCCGACTCGCCCGAGGTCCTCGCGCGCCTCACCGCCACGCTCGAGCTCGTCGAGATCGTCGCGCGCTCGCTGAAGCGCGCGGCCGGGCGCGCCGACCTCGACGAGCTCCGGTCGGCGGGCCGCGAGGGGCTGCTCGCCGCCGCGCGCGCGTACGATCCGGCTCACGGGGTGCCGTTTCGCTCCTTCGCGAGCTACCGCATCCGCGGCGCCATGCTCGACCACATGCGCCGCATCTCCACCCTCTCTCGGCCCGCGTACGCGCGCCTCCGCGCCTTCGAGCGCGCGCAGACACAGGCAGAGGCGCAGGCCGAGGAGGGCCCCGCCGGCCCCGCGACGCCCGAGCGCGCCGACGCCCTCCTCGCGCAGCGCCTCGAGGCGTCCGCGTTCGCGATGGCGCTCGGGTTCCTGACCGCGAGCGGCGGCGACGCGCTCGACGACGTCGAGGACACCGATCCGGAACAAGGCGCCGAGCGCGCCGTCCTGCTCCGGCAGATCGAGGCGCTCGTGGCGACCCGCCCGGAGGTCGAGCGTGAGGCTCTGCGCCTGCACTACTTCGAGGATCTCTCGCTCGACGAGGTCGGTGCGCGGCTCGGCCTCCACAAGTCCTGGGTCTGCCGCGTGCTCGCCCGCACGATCGAGGCGCTGGCGAAGCAGGTCCGCGAGGGCCCCTCCTAGTCCCCTGGAGTCGTGGTTCGTATCAGAAGTCCGGTCTTCGGTGTCATTCCGAGGAGCGAGGGGGGGCCCCGTTTTCGGCGACGGCGGGCCCGTCCTCGACTCGGACGTCGTTCCGCGCGGTGGAGGCGGCGCTTTGCGCTCAGGGGACAGTGGTTTCGGGTGTGACCGCGCGAGAACGCCGACCTCGAACATGAGTATCCTCCCACCGCCGCCGAAAACGGGACACCCCCTCGCTCCCTTGTGGCGAAAGGCCGAGCCGCGCGACTTCTGGAAGGGATCACGCTTCCAGGAGACTAGTAGTAGCAGCCCGTTGATAAACTCCCGTCGCCCCCGCGCCGCCGCATCGGCACGGGCTGCGTTGCGATCCTCCGGTGCCTGCTCACCTGCAAAAGCAGGCTCCGCGGGCTCCTCGGATCGCGCCTTGCCCGATGCCGCGCGGACGACGCGCGGGCTCGGTCCGTTGATCAACGGGCTGCTAGAGCGACCGCGGCGCGGCTCTGCGGGGCGCCGCGTGCTAGGAGGTGCCGGACCATGAGCCGGCGCGAGCGAGTGCTTGTAGCGATGAGCGGCGGGGTCGACTCCGGCGTCGCGGCGGCGCGCCTGGTCGACGAGGGCTACGACGTGGTCGGCGTCACGCTCCACCTGTGGGACTACCCCGACGATCCCTCCGCGCGCGGCGGACACGGGCGTTGCTGCGCGCCGGAGGACCAGTACGACGCTCGGCGCACCGCCGACGCGCTCGGCTTCCCTCACTACACGTTTGACCGGCGCGAGCTCTTCTCGGCGCGGGTCGTCGGGCCGTTCGTGAAGGCCTACCTGGAGGGGCAGACCCCGAGCCCGTGCACCGCGTGCAACCGCACCGTGAAGCTCGGCGAGCTCATGAGCATCGCGCGCACGCTCGGCGCGTCGCGCGTCGCGACCGGGCACTACGCGCGGCTCGGCGCGTCCGCGAGCGGCGCGCCGCGCATCCGTGAGGCGCGCGATAAGCAAAAAGATCAGAGTTATTTTTTGTACGCCACGCCGCCCGCACTGGTCGGGCAGCTGCTCTTTCCGCTCGGCGAGAGCCTGAAGCCCGACGTCCGCGCCGAGGCTGTGGCGCGCGATCTGCCCGGGGCCGAAAAGGGGGAGAGCCAAGAGCTCTGCTTCGTGGGCCAGGGCGCGGGTGCCTACGGCGATTTCGTGGAGCGCCGGGCGGCGCCTGGGCGGGTGCGCCCGGGCCCGATCGTGGACGAGCTCGGCCGCGTCGTCGGCTCGCACGCGGGGATCCACCGCTTCACGATCGGCCAGCGGCGGGGCCTCGGGGTGGCGCTCGGGCACCCCGCGTTCGTGACGCGCATCGAGCCCGACACCGGCCAGGTCGTGGTCGGCGGCGAAGCGGGGCTCCTCACGAGCGAGGTCGCGCTGCAGGACCTCCACCTCGCCGAGGGGGCCTCGCTGCCCCTCGCCTGCCGCGCGCGCGTGCGCTACCGGCACGAGGGCGCCGAGGCGTGGGTTGAGCCTTCCCGAGGGGGCGCCCGTGTGGTCTTCTCCTTCCCCGTGAGGGCGGCGGTGCGCGGGCAGGTGGCGGTGCTCTACGAGGGCGACGCCGTCGTCGGGGGCGGCGTGATCGTCGACGTCGCCGCGGCGCGGGCCACGGCATGACCGGCCCCTCGTCCCGCCTTGTGGGCGCTCGCCGCCGCTGGAGCGCGGCGGCGCTCGGCGCGCTCGCGGTGGCGCTCGCGACGCCGACGCAGGGCTGCACGAGCCCCGAAGGCGAGGGCACGGCGCGCGGCGGGCTCGACTCTCCGCCGTGCTGGCAGGGCCCGTTCGATCTCGCCCCCGACTTCTTCGGCACGGCCCCCTACCGGGACAGCGCGATGTTTCGGATCCAGCGGAGCAGCGACAACCAGACGTTCAGCGACGGCATTTCGCTCGTCGTCGAGGACCTCACGCGGGTCCAGAAGGCGCTCGGCGCGAAGCTCCTCGTGACGCTCCCACCGGAGGTGACCGCCCCCGGCGTCCCCGTCAAGCCGGAGGCCGATCCGGGCATCGTGCATCTCTCGCTGTACCTCCAGAAGAGCTGCAAGACACAGACCACCACGCTCCACGCGGTGCGCGAGGTGAGCTTCGCCCCGGACACCGCCGCCGGCGGCTGCGACGCGGCCGACGAGGGGCAGGACCCCGCGTGCGCCAATCCGGTGCCCGGCGCCCGGGGCGACGGGAAGAGCCGCATCGTCTTCCACTCGATCTTCCGCGGCGACACCACCACCCTCGACGCCGAGGCCCGGCGGACCCGTGGTTGCTTCGACGTGTACCTGGCCAATCCGCGCGAGATCGACCCGGTGACGCTGGCGCCTCCGCGCTGCCGTGGGCACCTCCGCGGCACGTTCGACTTTCTGTACCGGCGCTCGCGTCCGTCGCAGCAGTTCCCTTAGTCGCCCCGCCCCCGATGACGCCAGGAGCGAGGACCAGCAGCGCGCGCACGGCCACGAGCGCTTGCGCGGCGATGGCCAGGCCGATACCGTGTGTCCAGTGTCGCCTCGGGTGCAGAGTCGCTGGATAGCGTGCGCCGTGGCGCTTGGGCTCACGGCCGCGGCCCCGTGCTGGGCGGCCGAGGACGAGCCCGCGCCCGCGCCCACGGGTGAGCGCCCCACCGAGACCGAGCCGCCCAAGACCCACGGGGCGCCCTCCTACAAGAAGGCCAAAGCCGCGTGGGCTTCGGGTGACATGGCCACGGCTGAGGTGTTTTACCGAGAGGGCATCGCGAAGGGAGGGCTCGCCCCCGACGAGGTGCTCGAGTCGTACGTTCGGCTCGGCACCGCGCGGCTCCTCCTCGGCCGCAAGGACCAAGCGCTCACGGCCTACCGCGCCGCGGCGGTGATTGACGACGCCTTCGACGTCCCCGCGGAGGGCGGCCCGCGCGCGGTCACGCTCGCCGACACGGCCAAGAAGGACATGGCCTCGGTCGGCTCGCTCGTGCTCGGCCTGAGCTGCCCGTCGCGCGCCAAGCCCGGGGAAGCCTTCACGGTTCGCGCGAAGGTCGACGACAACCACGCCCGCGTGCTCACCCGCGTGGGCCTCTCGGCGAAAGACGGCTCCACCGGGCGCGAGCTGTACTTTTCCGCGAAGTCCGCGCAGGCCGTCGAGTTCGAGATCCCCGCGAAGGCGGTGCTCCCCGGGAGCACGCTCGTGGTGCGCGTCGACGCGCTCGACAGCCACGACAACCGCCTCGCGTCGGCCGCGAGCCGCGTCGAGGTCAGCGGCACCAAGCCGGTCCCGCCACCACCGGTCGTGGCCAAGGCCAAGCCACCCCCGAAGAAAGAGCCCGTGGGATTCTTTCGCTCTCCCTGGACCTACATTGTGGGAGGCGCCGTCCTCGCGGGGGCCGGCGCCAGCGTTTTTCTGCTGACTCGCCCCACCGACGACGTGACGATTGGCGCAGTGTCCGTGCGAGCGCGCTAAGATGAACGAAAACGTGAGGCTCTTTTGGCTCAGGACGCACAGAGACGCAGTGGATATGCCCAGGCCGGCGCGGCGGTCGTGCGGGAAGAAGCGGCTGTGACCGATTCGTCCGGCGGCACGTACTTCCTTGGGCGCTACCGCGTCGTCGACGAGATCGGCATCGGCGGCATGGCCAGCGTGCACCTCGCGCGCATGGACGGGCCGGGCGGGTTTCAGCGCTGGGCGGCGATCAAGAAGATCCACTCGCACCTCATCGAGGACGACTCCTTCATCCAGATGTTCCTGGACGAGGCGCAGGTCGTCGCCCGCATCTCGCACCCCAACGTCGCGCAGGTGTTCGACCTCGGCAAGACCGAGGACACGTACTGGATCGCCATGGAATACCTCCACGGCGAGCCGCTCCGCGAGGTGATCCGGCGCACGGAGGAGATCGGCACGGCGATGCCCCCCGAGATCGCCTGCCGCGTGATCGCCGACGCCGCCGAAGGGCTGCACGCCGCGCACGATCTCACTGGGAAGAACGGTGAGCAGCTCAACCTCGTCCACCGCGATGTGACGCCACACAACCTCTTCGTGACCTACGACGGCATCACGAAGGTGCTCGATTTCGGCATCGCCAAGTTCAGCTCCCGCGCGGCGCACACGAAGGCCGGAACGCTCAAGGGCAAGCTCGCGTACATGTCGCCCGAGCAGGTGCACGGCGAGCAACTCGACCGACGAACCGACGTGTTCGCGCTCGGCGTCGTGCTGTGGGAGCTCACCACGGGCCGCCGGCTGTTCCGGATGGACAGCGATCTCGACACCCTCGCGAAGGTGCAGGAGTGCGACGTCCCCCGCCCGAGCGCGCTCATCCGGGGATACCCGATCGACCTCGAGAAGATCGTCATGAAGACGCTCTCGAAGGATCGCAACGAGCGCTTCAAGACCGCGAAGGAGCTCTCACGCTCGCTCCAACAGCTCCTCATGCGCCGCGGACTCTTCATCGCTAGCGACGAGGTGTCTCAGTACATGACGACGCTCTTTCAAGAGCGGATGAAGAAGCGGGACGAGCACCTCAAGTGGGCGTCCGAGGTCACACAGACCATCAACAAGGACGGCTCGCCCCCGGGCACCGCTCCGAAAGCCACAGACCGCGAGAGCTCCGACGTGCAAAACCGCAACCCCAAGCCCGCCCCCGCCGCCCCGATGGCCGCGCCGCGCACCGTCGACATTGGCTCCGGCCGAAGCAGCCACGCGAGCGGCGGCCCAGGCCCTTCCGCCGCAGGCCCAGGTCCTTCCATCGCGGGCCCGCCGCGCCCAGCCGCCCAGGCGCCCGCGCCTCCTCGCGCGCAGATCACGCATGACGTGCACCCGGCCGACGCGGACGGGCCAACCATCCAGGCCGACGTGAGCGAGGAGCCGCACCCCGGCGACGACCCGGCCACCATGATGGCGCTCGCGCCACCGGTGCACCCCACCTCGCCCACCGCACCAATGGGCGGGCCTCAAGGCCCCGCGCGGGCGTTCGCCGGCGGAGCGCCCCCGCGCCCGATGGGCCGGGCGGGCGCGGAGGAGGCGATCGTGCCGCCGGCGCCGCCCGAGTCGATCCCAACGCTCGACAGCCCCCTCGACGAGAGCGGTGAGCACGACCAAGACGACGCGACCATGGTGCAGATGCCCGGGGTCTCGGGCGCTTCTCCCGCGTTCCCCAGCGCGCTCGGGAGCCCGCTCGGCAGCGCGCCTCCGCCCCCCGCGGCGGGCGCGCCCCCTCGCACGGCCAAGGGCACCCTCCCCCTGAACCAGGTGGCCGACGCGCGCGCGACGGCGCCGCCAGCGCCCGACCCTGAGGCGGGCGAGCAGGCGACGATGGCGCTCGGCGCATCCAACAACCCCGCGTTCATGCTCGGCCTGTCGGGCGCGAGCTCCCCGATCGGTCCTCCCGACTTCCAGAAGCCGATGCCGGCCGCCGGCATGGCGCCGACCATGCAGGGGATGGGGCCCGCTCAGAACGCGGCGCTCCAAAGCCTCGGAATGCAGCAGCCCTCCGCGCAGGCCCTAGGCATGATGCAGACGGTGGGGCTCGCCCAACAGCCCAACCTCATGCAGGGAGGGATGCAGCCGGGCATGATGCAGCAGCCGGGCATGATGCAGCAGCCGGGCATGATGCAGCAGCCGGGCATGATGCAGCCGGGCATGATGCAGCCAGGCATGATGCAGCCGGGCATGATGCAGCCGGGCATGATGCAGCCGGGCATGATGCAGCCGGGCATGATGCAGCCGGGCATGATGCAGCCGGGCATGCAGGGCGGCGAGTTCCCGCAGCCGGCCCCGGGCCAGCCGTCTCGCATGGCCCCCACGGTCCCCGCGATGAACGGCGGGCGCATGAACATGGGCGGAGCCGTTGGCCAGTCCAGCGTCTCGATGAGCAACCCGACCGCCCCGGCGAAGAAGGGCGCCCCCATGTGGGTGATCGCCGCCATCTCTTGCGCCGCCGTGCTGCTTGTCGTGGCGATCGTCCTCGGAATCCTCTCACGCACCGCCGCTCCGGTGAAGCCGACCACGTCCCCGAGCGCCACCGTGGCGACGACCGAGCCGGTCGGTACGCTCCCCGCGGAGACGGCCACCGTCGCGCCCACTGTGGCCGCCACCGTCGCGGCAACCGCCGTCCCCACCCCAACCGAGACGGCCGCTCCCACCGCCCCTCCCAGCCCTCCCACCGCCGCCCCGACGGCTGCGCCCACCGCCGCCCCGACGGCTGCGCCCACCGCCGCTCCCACCACGCCGAAGGGACCCACACCCACGCCTGGTCCCGGGCCCGGACCTGCGCCCACCCCGACCGCCAAGCCCACCACGGCGCCCACGGCCGGCGGCCCAGGGCAGCTCACCGTCGTCTGCTTCCCGAAGTGCGAAGAGGTGCGCCTCGACGGCGCCGTCATCGCGACGGGCAACGTCTACAACCGCGCTGTCCCGTCGGGGAACCACGCGCTCTCCCTCACCGCCGGCGGCAAGAAGCGGTCGATGACGATCACCGTCAAGCCTGGAGAGCTGAAAGCCATCCGCGAGAGCCTGTGAGGGACCCCCGATGAGCGCCGCGCCTCTCTGGACCTCGGGCGCGTCCCGCGTGCGCGCGGCCGCGCGGTGGGGTGCGCTCGGCGTCGCGCTGACCGTCGGGCTCTCGTGCAGGGGAAACCCCGAGGTGACCTTCGATCTCGAGGTACCCCAGAGCGTCGCCGGTCAGACCGCTTGGTTCGAGATCGGCGCCTTCTCCGAGGGTTACTGCCAAGCCATCAAGCCGGTGATGGCGGCCGGGATGCCGCTCGACGGCACGGTGTTCCGAATGGCCTTCCGCAAGGGCAACGCCACGCCGCCCCCCGTGGGCGATCTCAAGAAGGGCGTGTACGCCTTCGCGGCGGTCGCCCGCGGTGAGGATTGCGGCGTCGTGGCCTCCGGCTGTGTCGAGGTCGACCTCGGGGTCGAGCGCGAGATCCGCGTGCCTCTCGACGTCGTGTCGACCCGCACGGGCGCGTGCGGCGCGGAGGCGCAGTGCTCCGCGGCCCGTTGCGTCCCCTCCCGCGACAGCACGAAGCTCGGCGCCGGCTGCTCGCTCGCGCTGCTCGGCGCCGGCCCGCTCGGCAACGCCCTGGCCGCGACCGGCGAGAGCGTCTCCGGGCCGGCCATCGCCCCTACGGCGGACGGCTTCCTGGTCGCCTACCGCGAGGTCGACAACGAGGGCAACGCGCGGCTCACGCTGCTCCCGCTCGACGCGGGCGGCGGCGCCCTCGCGCCCCTCGTCAGCCCGCGCCTCAACGGCGGCCTCGTGCGCGACTACTGCGCCGAGTCTGCCCCGTCGCAGACGGACAGCGCAGCGCTCCTCCTCGGCCCCGCAGGCGGCACCGTGGTGCTCTCGCATCCGCCCTGCGGGAGCCTCGGCGGCGTCGACGTATTCTCAACGGATCCAACGGGAATCATTACAGGTTTCGGCCGCTACGGTGCGCTAGGTGTCACGACCTCGCTGTCGCAGGGGCACGCGATCTACCAGAATGGGCCCACACCGGTGCTCGCCTACGTCCAGAACGGACAGGCCGGGGTAGCGTCGGTCGTGGGCGTCGATCTCGAGGGCGCGGAAAGGCACGGCAAGTTCGGCGGCGGCAACGCCACCGGCGCATGGATCGCAGGCGACAAGACCCTGTCGTTCTTGTCGCTCGGCGCCGGCGGGACCACGCCGCCTCCGCCGACGGGCGACGCCGGCGCCGACGCCTCCTCCGACGCAGGCCGCGACACGGGCGTGCCGACGACGCCGAAGGGCGGCGGCGTGCTGCGGCTCAAGTCGATCGACCCCACGAACGACCTCACGAAGCTCACGACCGCGGCGGCCGTCACCGTGACGGAGGGCGTCAGCTGGGCGTCGCTCGCCGTGGTGGGCAAGCGCACGCTCGTCATCGCCCCGTCCACGTCCGAGGGCTCGCCCGTCGATCTCTACGCCTACGACGGCGCGGAGCGCGTCGCGGACGCGTCCGTCACGGTAGAAGGCATCGGCGACGCCACGTCCGGCGACATCGCGATCAGCGGCGATCGCGCGCTCATCGCCGTGCTCCGGCGCGGGGAGGTGTCCCTGGTCGCCTACGACCGCGTCACCACCTCGCCGGTCGCGTTCGAGCCTCCCCACGCGGTGTCGTTCCTCCGCGACAGCCGGATCCCGTCGATCGCGAAGGTCGACGGCGGGAAGGTGGCGGTCGCGACCTCGGGCAACCGCGTCGCGGTCGCGTGGAGCACCGCCGGGCGCATCGACATCAACAAGCCGGTCGGCGGCTACGCCATCTTCGCGTGCGCCCCCTGAGACCACCGCGCGCTCGAGGCGGCGCGGGCGCGGTCCCGTGTGAGCTCACCATCGAGGCGCTCGCTCCGGGCGGCGCCGGGGTCGCCCACGTGGAGCGCGAGGGGCGGCGACGGACCGTGTTCGTCCCTGGCGCCGCGACCGGCGACGTGCTCTCGGCGGTCGTCGATTTCTCCCCCCGTCCCGCGCGCGGGCGCGTGCTGCGGGTGCTCTCGGCCTCGCCCGACCGCCGCGACGCAGCCGACATCCCGTGCCGCCACCTCGCGGCGTGCGGGGCGTGCGACTTCATGCACCTCACGCGCGCCGCACAGGAAGAGGCGCACCGGGCGTTCGTCCGAGGGAGCCTCCCGGCGCCCCTCGCCCACCACTCGCCCTCGACCGTGGCCGCCCCGAGCTCCACGGGCTACCGAACGCGCGCGCGGCTTCACGTCGTGGCCAAGCGGGGCCGTGTGGCGTGCGGTATGCACGCGCTGGGCACTCGGGAGCCCGTGCTGGTCGACGCGTGCGTCGTGCTCGACCCCAGGCTCGACGCGGCCCGCGCCGCCCTCCCCGCCCTCCTCGAGGGAGCGAGCGGCGACGGCGAGGCCCACATCGCGCTCGGACGCGCGCAGAGCGGCGAGCGCGCTCCGGTGCTCACCCTCGACTGGCGCGGTGAGCCGCTGCCGGCCGCCGTGTTCGCGCGGCTCGACGCGGCCATCGCGCGCGGCAGCCTCGCGGGCGCCGCCATCGCCTCGCCCGGAGCGCGCGCGGCGGCGAAGCTGGGGCAGGCGACCCCCGTCGCGCGGGGCGCAGACGGCGAGCCCCTCGACCTCGCGCTCGGCGGCTTCGCCCAGGCGCACGAGGACACCAACCTCGCGCTCGCCACCGCCGTCACGAGGGCCGTCGAGGCCCTCCTCGCGCAGGCCTCGTGCCCCGGCGACGGACGCGCCCTCACCGAGCTCTACGCGGGCTCGGGCAACCTCACCGTGCTCCTAGCCCGCCTCGCCCCCGGCCTGCTCGCGCTCGAGGCGCACGGCCCGGCCTGCGACGCCCTGCGCGCGAACCTCGCCCGGCGCGGGCTCAGGGCGCGCGTGGTGCAGGGCGACGCCGACGCCCACAAGTGGTCCCCCGCGACCCGCGTCGCCGTGCTCGATCCGCCGCGCACCGGCGCGAGGGCGGCCGCCGCGTCCTTGGCGAAATCGGCCGTCACGGGGATCGTGATGGTCTCGTGCGACCCGCCGACCCTGGGTCGCGACCTCGCGCTCCTCGCGCCGCGGTTCGAGCTCACGGAGCTCACGACCTTCGAGATGTTCCCCGAGACGAGCCACGTGGAGACCCTCGCTGTCTTGCGCCGACGCCGGCCGGGGAGAGAGCCCCCTCGAGGCGACACCGGCCCTCGATGAGCCGAGGATCGCACGCGCCGAGCCTCACGACGCTCGCCCGGCGTGCCCTCGCCGAGGTCTTCGAGGACACGCCTGGCTCCGACAGGGCGCCAGTGATCGTGTGCGCGGTGAGCGGCGGCCCCGACTCGATCGCTCTGCTCCACGTCCTGTCGCTCCTTGCCAAGGCGCGCGGCAGCCGCGTCGCGCCCTTCCAACTCACGGCGTGCGGCGTAGACCACGGCCTGCGCCACGCGGCCGCCGCAGAGCTCGCGCTCGCCCAGGGAGTGGCCGAGGGGCTGGGGGTGCCTTTCACGGTCCGCGAGGTGAGCGTCGCCACTGGCGCGAACCTCCAGGCGCGGGCGCGCGCCGCGCGGCACGAGGCGCTGCTCGCCGAGGCCGACGCGCGAGGCGGGCCGAACGCGCTGGTCGCCACGGCCCACCACGCCGACGACCGCGCCGAGACGTTCCTCCTTCGCCTCGCGCGTGGCGCCGGGCTCCGCGGCCTCGCGGTGCTCCCGCCGCGAGACGGCCGCCTCGTTCGGCCCTTGATTCGGGCGAGGCGCGCCGACGTCCTCACCCACCTCAGCCGGCACGGGCTCCCCTCGGCGGAGGACCCGTCCAACCTCGATCGCAGGTTCGCCCGCGCGCGCGTCCGCCACGACGTGCTGCCTGCCCTCCTGGCGCTGGACCCTCGGTTCGTGGAGCACGTGTGCGACGTATGCGATGAGCTCGCGCCTCTGCGCACCTCGCTCGCGGCACCTCCCGAAGGCCGCGAGGGCCTGGGGCGACGCCATCGGGAGGCCCTCGCACACATGGAAAAGCGTGCCGCCGCGGGGGCTGACGCTACAAAAATGGCCCTCCGGCTCCCCAACTTGCGCTCGGCGACCTATGATTCTTCGGCGGGTCGCGTGGCGATCCACTCGGCCAGCAGCGCCCCGGCGCCCCACCCCGAACCCGAAGTCTCCGGCTCGTCGCGTAAACTACTGTAAAGCCCCGAATCTGGGGTACCGTCCGCCGCCACACGCCATACTAAGAAGTCTTCCCCCTCGCCAGCCGCGGAGGGGGGCCCGCCCCGCCTCGAAGGGCCGCTACTCTCACCGTTCCTCTCGCAGACGAGGGCCGAGGTCATCGTGAAGCAATCGCACAAGACGCTTCTTCTCTGGGTCGTACTCATCTTCATGTTCCTCGCGATTTGGCAGTTCCTCGGGAACGCCGAGCGCAAGCAGGCCGTCGCCTTCAGCGAGTTCGTGTCCGAGGTCCACGCCGGCAAGGTGAAGGACATCCACATCAAGGACCGCGAGTTCATCTACACGCTCACCGAGGGTGATCCGCGGGTCGCCCAGAAGGCGACAACCGGCCCCCTCGCCGACGAGGCGCTCCTCGCCACGCTCAAGCCCGACGCGAAAGACGCCGCGGCCCCGAAGATCTACTTCGAGAAGGACGACAGCTCGCCGTTCTGGTCGAGCACCATCGTCACGCTGATCCCGATGGTCCTCATCGTGTTCATGTTCTTCCTGTTCATGCGCCAGCTCCAGGCGGGCGGCGGGAAGGCGATGAGCTTCGGCAAGAGCAAGGCGCGCATGCTCTCCGACTCACAGAACAAGGTGACCTTCGCCGACGTGGCGGGCGCCGAAGAGGCCAAAGACGAGGTCGAGGAGATCATCGCCTTCCTGAAGGATCCCAAGAAGTTCCAGCGCTTGGGCGGCCGCATCCCGAAGGGTGTCCTCATGATCGGCCCGCCGGGCACCGGCAAGACCCTGCTCGCGCGGGCCATCGCCGGCGAAGCGGGTGTGCCCTTCTTCAGCATCTCCGGCTCCGACTTCGTCGAGATGTTCGTCGGCGTCGGCGCGAGCCGCGTGCGCGACCTCTTCGAGCAAGGGAAGAAGCACGCGCCCTGCATCATCTTCATCGACGAGATCGACGCCGTCGGCCGGCACCGCGGCGCGGGCCTCGGCGGCGGGCACGACGAGCGCGAGCAGACGCTGAACCAGCTGCTCGTCGAGATGGACGGTTTCGAGGCGAACGAGGGCGTCATCATCATCGCGGCCACCAACCGGCCCGACGTGCTCGACCCCGCCATCCTTCGCCCGGGTCGCTTCGACCGGCGCATCACCGTGAGCCGCCCCGACGTGCGCGGCCGCGAGGCCATCCTCCGCGTCCACGCGAAGAAGACGCCCCTCGCCCCCGACGTGGAGCTCGACGTCATCGCGCGCGGCACGCCGGGCTTCTCCGGCGCGGATCTCGAGAACCTCGTCAACGAGGCCGCCCTGCTCGCGGCCCGTCAAGACAAGGACGCCCTCTCGATGATCGACTTCGAGATGGCGAAGGACAAGGTGTTCATGGGCACCGAGCGCCGCTCCTTGGTCATCAGCGACGAGGAGAAGTGGGCGACGGCCGTGCACGAGGCGGGTCACGCCCTCGTGGCCCTCGGCATCAACCACCACGACCCGGTCCACAAGGTCACGATCATCCCGCGCGGGCCGGCGCTCGGCGTCACCTGGTACCTCCCGAAGGCCGACCGGCTGTCATTCTCGAAGGACCAGGCCGAAGCGAAGATCGCCTCGGCGCTCGGCGGCCGCATCGCGGAGGAGGTCGTGTTCGGCCAGCTCACCGCGGGCGCCGGCAACGACATCGAGCAGCTCACCGAGCTCGCCCGCCGCATGGTGTGCGAGTGGGGCATGAGCGAGCGCCTCGGGCCGCTGGCCTACGGGAAGAAGGAGGAGCAGGTGTTCCTCGGTCGCGACTACGGCAGCCGCCAGCAGGACTACTCCGAGGAGACCGCGGTCTCGATCGACCAGGAGGTGCGTCGCATCATCCAAGCGCAGTACGACCGCGTCCGCACGCTCCTCACCGAGCAGCGCGAGAAGCTCGAGGCGCTGGCCAAGGCCCTCGTCGAGCGCGAGACCCTCGACGCCGAAGAAATCCAGGCGGTCTACGAAGGACGCGAGCTGCCCCAGCGCGAGCGCGTCATCATCCCCTCCTACGCCGACAAGGACCGCGCGGCGAAAGAGAAGCGGAAGGCGGCGAGCATCTTCGGCGGTCCCCCGAAGCCCGCGACCAGCACCTAGTCCCAAGCCTCTGACCGGAGGCCCTCCGGTTACGTCGACCTCCCCGAGGCCGAGCGCCGCCCCCGCGGCCCTCGGCCTCGCGCAGTTTTTTCGCCCACGAGACCGCCGGTGGACGTGCGGGGGACGGCCTCGTGAGGGTTGCCGTGCGTGCGCGGACTGGCTACCTTCCGGCCCTCAGAAGGAGCTCATCGTCATGTCCAAGAAGATCGCCATCAACGGGTTCGGCCGCATCGGTCGCTGCATCGTTCGCGCGCTGACCGAGCGCAAGATCGAGGACCTCGAGCTCGTCGCCATCAACGATCTCACGAACCCAGCCACGCTCGCGCACCTCTACAACTACGACACGGTGCACGGACGCGCGGAGCCGCGGGCGACCCCCGGCGAGGCGAAGCTCACCCTGGCCGGCAAGGACGTGCGCATCCTCGCGGAGAAGGACCCGAGCAAGCTCCCGTGGAAGGACCTCGGCGTCGACATCGTGCTCGAGTGCACCGGCCTCTTCGCCGACAAGGAGAAGGCGCAGGCCCACTTCGACGCCGGCGCCAAGAAGGTGCTCATCTCTTCGCCCGCGAAGGGCCACGACCTCACGATCGTCATGGGAGTGAACGAGGAGCTCTACGACAGCGCGAAGCACCACCTGCTCTCGAACGGCTCCTGCACCACGAACTGCCTCGCCCCGGTGGCGAAGATCCTCCACGCGGAGTTCGGCATCAAGCACGGCCTCATGACCACCATCCACTCGTACACGAACGACCAGGCGGTGCTCGACATCCCCCATCGCAAGGGCGATCTGCGCCGCGCGCGCGCCGCCGCGCAGAACATGATCCCTTCGTCGACGGGCGCCGCGAAGGCGCTCGCCGAGGTGCTCCCAGAGCTGAAGGGTAAGTTCGACGGCCAGGCGATGCGCGTCCCCACCATGGACGTGTCCGTCGTCGACCTCAGCTTCATCACGGAGCGGCCGATGACCAAGGACGCGATCCACGCGGCGATGAAGGCGGCGGCGGAGGGCCCGCTCGCCGGGATCCTCGGCTACACCGAGGAGCCGCTCGTCTCGAGCGACTACATCGGCGATCCGCGCTCGAGCATCTTCGACGCCACGACCACGCAGGTGATCGGCGAGACCTTCGGCAAGGTCATGGCCTGGTACGACAACGAGTGGGGCTTCTCGAACCGCATGATCGATCTCTCGCAGCTCGTCGCGAAGAAGCTCTGAGCGCGGCGCGTGGCTCACCGGGCGAGGCTGCGGCCTCGCCCGTGGTGCCGTCTAGATGAATAGTTTCAACGAATTACGGCGCCTCGGCGCCCACTGAGGTCGCGCCATGAGCCCGCTCGCAGGCATCAAGTCCATCAAGGATCTCCCCCTCGAGAACAAGACCGTGTTCATGCGCGTGGACTTCAACGTCCCGCTCGAGGACGGCGTCATCACCGACGACTCTCGCATCCGCGAGGCGCTGCCCAGCATCAAGCACGCGCTCGAGCGCGGGGCCCGGGTCGTGCTCGCGAGCCACCTCGGGCGCCCGAAGCCCGGCAAGACCGCGGGCCTCTCGCTCGAGCCCTGCGGCGTGCGCCTCGCGGAGCTGCTCGGCGTGGAGGTGCACCTGCCGGACGACTGCGTCGGCGACGCCCCAAAGAAGGTCGTGCACGACCTCCGCGCCGGCCAAGTCTGCCTGCTCGAGAACCTCCGCTTCCACCCGGAGGAGGAGAAGAACGACGAGGTGTTCGCGCAGAAGCTCGCGGAGCTCGCGGACGTGTACGTCGACGACGCGTTCGGCGCGGTCCACCGCGCGCACGCGAGCGTCGCTGGCATCGCGAAACACTTCCGCGACCGCGGCTGCGGCTTCCTGCTCGAGCGCGAAATCGCAGCGCTGGGCAAGCTCACCACCGCCCCGGACAGGCCGTACGTGGCCGTCCTCGGCGGCGCGAAGGTGTCCGACAAGATCGCCGTGGTCGAGGCGCTGCTCGACAAGGTGTCCACGCTCGTCATCGGCGGCGCGATGGCGAACACTTTCCTCGCGGCGCAGGGGAAGAACCTCCAGGCCTCGAAGATCGAGGCCGACAAGCTCTCCCTCGCGCGCTCGCTCATCGACCGCGCGAAGAGCAAGCAGGTCACGCTGCTCCTGCCCGACGACCTCGTGGTCGCGCAGAGCGTGGAGGCGTCGCGCGGCGACGTCGTCTCGGCCGACGCCGTGCCCGAGCACCACATGGCGCTCGACATCGGCCCGAGCAGCCTCGCGCGGTTCGCCGCGGCGCTCTCTGGCGCGAAGTCGGTCTTCTGGAACGGCCCCATGGGCCTGTTCGAGAAGGCGCCGTTCTCCGGCGGCACCTTCGGCCTCGCGCGCGCGATGGCCGAGTGCGGGGCGTTCACGGTGGTCGGCGGCGGCGACAGCGCCGCGGCCGTCTACGCAGCTGGCGACGGCATCGCCGAGAAGATGTCGCACATCTCGACGGGCGGCGGCGCCTCCCTCGAGCTCATCGAAGGAAAGCGGCTCCCCGGCATCGAGGCGCTCCGCGTCGCCGAGAGCGCGAGCTAGCCCCTCGACAGGCATCTGCAGCTCTAGACATCTAGCATTCACGCATTCACGCATTCACGCATTCACGCATTCACGCATTCACGCATTCACGCAGGGGGGCGCACTCGCGCACCGCCCCGCGCCCGCTCGCACCCGACGCACAGACCAAGGCACCGATGAACCCGAAGCGCACCGCCCTCATTGCAGGCAACTGGAAGATGCACCACGGAGGCGCGAGCGGTATCACCCTCGCCGCAGAGTGCGGGCTCCTCGCGAAGGCGGTGCCCCACGTGGAGCTGCTCGTCGCGCCGCCGTTCACGGTGCTCGCGGCGATCGCCCACGAGTGCGAGGGCACGGGCGTGCTCCTGGCCGCCCAGAACGTCCACGAGAAGGACAAGGGCGCCTACACGGGGGAGATCTCCCCGGCGATGCTCGCGGACGCGGGCTGCGGGTGGGTCATCCTCGGGCACTCGGAGCGTCGCCAGCTGTTCGGCGAGACCGACGAGGGAGTGGCCAGCAAGACCGCCGCGGCCCTCGCGGCGGGCCTCTCGCCGATCGTGTGCGTGGGCGAGACCCTCGCCGAGCGTGAGACCCACGAGACCCTCGCGGTCGTGAGCCGGCAGGTCGCCGCCGTGCTGTCGGCGCTCCAGGGCGCGAGCCTGCCCGTCGCCATCGCCTACGAGCCGGTGTGGGCGATCGGCACGGGCAAGGTCGCGGGCCCCGCCGAGGCGGAGGAGGTGCACGCGGCGATCCGCGCGCAGCTGGCGGGCGTGAGCGCCGAGCTCTCCGATCGCACGCGCATCCTCTACGGTGGGTCGCTCAAGCCCGACAACGCCGAGGCGCTGCTCACGTGCCCCAACATCGACGGCGGCCTCATCGGCGGTGCGAGCTTGGACGTGGCGTCGTTCGGTGCTATCGCCCGAGCGGCAGAAGGCATCGCCGCTCGGGGCCAGGGCTAGACCTCCCTCGCCTCCGGTACCCCGCCCCACCCCCCGCGACAGTCCTCGAGAACTCTTTTAGTGAACACTTTCCTCAGCATTATCCACGTGTTGGTTTGTGTCTTCCTCGTGCTGTTCATCCTCGTTCAGCAGGGCAAGGGCGGCGGCATGGGCGCGGCCCTCGGCGGCGGCGGCGGCGCGGCTCAGGTCTTCGGCGGGCGTGGCGCCGGCAACTTCCTCACGCGCGGCACCGGCATCTGCGCGGTCATCTTCTTCACGACGAGCGTGTCGCTCGCGTACCTGTCGTCCTCGGGAGACCACGCGCTGAAGGACCGCCAGGCCGCGGAGAACAAGAAGCGCGATGATCGTGGCTTCGCCCGCGGGAAGGACTCGGCGCCGACGCCGGCCTCGGCGGCCCCCTCGGCGCCGGCCCCCGCGCCCTCCAACTGATCCCCTCCGCCAACGACACGCCTCGCGTGAGCCTGGTGCGCGGAGGCCATCGGGACGTGAGCCGACCCGAGCTGTGGCTCGAGCTCGTTGGGGTCGCGGGCGTCCGAACGGTCGCGACCCTGGGCGTGCTCGCGACCGGCTTCCGCGCCATCTCCGACGACGACTACGCGCGCGTGGTCATCGCTGAGCAGTGGGTCGCGGCGCCGCGGCTCGACCCCAGCGGGACGAGCTGGCTCCCGTTCCCCTTCTGGGTCATGGGCGCCACCATGACCTTGCTCGGGCGCTCCCTCGCGACCGCGAGGCTCGCGTCGATCGCGCTCTCGATCGTCGCGGGCGTCGCGCTGCATGGCGCGCTCGTCGCCTCGGAGGTGCCGCGCCGGAGCCGCGTCGTGGGGCTCGCGACGCTCTTTCTCCTCCCGTGGACCTTATGGACCACCGCGGCGACGGTCCCCGAGGCCCCCACAGCGGCGTTCCTGGCCGCGGGTGTGCTCCTCGCGGCGCTGCCGGCGCCACGCGCCTCGGGGGCCACGGCGATCGCCGCGGGCGCCCTCACGTGCGCCGCGACGCTCTCCCGCTACGAGGCGTGGCCCGCGGCCGTCGTGGTCGCGGCGCTGCTCGCGCGTTCGGCGAGGTCCGCCGCGGGGGGCCAGCGCGCAGCCGTCGCCGCGGGCGCTCTCCTCGCGCTGGCGGGACCGTTCGGGTGGATGGCGTGGAACCAGGCCTCGCACGGCTCGGCCACGCACTTCGTAGCGCGTGTGGCGGGCTACAAGCGCGCGCTCGGCGGCCCGCAGCTCGGGGTGCTCGAGCGCGTGTGGGCGTACCCCGGGCTCCTGCTCGTTCATCTGCCGGAGACCTCCGCGCTCGGGGCGCTCGTCGCGTTCGCGTCCGCGGCGCGCTGGCGCGGGCGGCGCTCGTCGGTGACGCTTTCGACGCCGGCGCCGTTTGCGACCGCGTCGGTCGCGTGCGCGCTCGCGGCGACCGCCGTGGTCGCGTTCCTGGTGTACGGCAACCTCCGCGACGGCGCGCCGACGCACCACGCCGAGCGCGCGCTCCTGCCCGTCGCGTTCCTGCTCGTGCCCGTGGGCGTCGCCGAGCTCTTCGCCTCCGGCTCCCAGCGGCTCCGTCGCGGCGCCGCCCTGCTCGCGGGAGCCGCGGGGTTGCTCGCCCTGTCGCGGCTCGCCCATCCCCCGGGTGGGGGCGAAACGAGCCGGGCCCAGCAGGTGTCCGAGGGCGAGCGCTTGCGCGCGGCGGGCGCCCCCGCCATCCGCGTGGTGCCGTGTGCGTACGAGCATTTCGCGCTCGTCGCGGCCCACGCCGCGCCCGAGCGCGCGCTCATCCTCCCGCGTCGGCCCGGCGCCGCGCGGTGCCCCGAGGTGGCGCCCGCCGACGGCCCGCCGCCTCTGTAAAGAAGGCTGAATCTCCGAAGCTTCCGCGATCGCCGGTCGTCTACTCGCCAAGACCGAGCAAGGCACCCTGCACCAAACCCCGCCTGCCGGTCGCCCGAAGGAGCCCACCATGCGATTTCTCACGACGTTCGCCGCCGCCCTCTCGCTCGCCCTCACCTTCGCCACCGCGGCCTCGGCCGAGAGCGCGCGCCCGACGCAAGAAGGCGCTCCTCACGCGAACGCGGCGGCCCGCGAGGCCCGCAAGGACGGCAACCACGAGAAGAAGTTCCCGATGCCGGGCGCGCAGTTCAAGGCGAGGGTCGACCAGCGAATGGTGAAGGCGAGGCAGCGCCTCGAGGAGCGCATCGCGAGCCTCCCGGCCGACAAGCAGCGCGCGGCCCGCGACCGCTTCAACGCGGCGGTCGCCACGGTGAACGCGGAGGTCGCCAAGGCCGTGGCGGACAACGTCGTCACCAAGGAAGAGGCCAAGAAGGTGCGCGAGACGGCGCGCGCGCTGCGGCCCGCAGGCGCGAACCGTCATGGTCAAGCCGGCGGCCACCGGCGCTGAGCCCAAGCACCCGCGCGCTCACGCGACAGACGCAGGTCGCCCGAGGCCCGTCCCTCCCCGGGGCGGGCCTCGCCGCGTGTAGAACGGAGCGTCCAGGGCACGCTCAACCGCTCGCTACAATTCCCGTTTTCGCCGATCTCCGCCCGAGCCGCGGGCGGCTGCTAGGCGAGGAGGAGCAACGAAGTACGGCGACGTAAATCGGCGAGAAGCCGACCGAATCAAGCGGTTCGGCGCTCTAGTCCTTCGTGACGACCATGCTGAGCTTGGGCAGCGAGTCGTCGGAGACGCCGTTCAGCGAGGTCGCGAGCCGCACGGTGTAGGTGCCGGGCTTCAAGTTGCCGGCCGGGACCGCGGGGAAGGTGCCCGGAGTCACGAACGACCCCTCGATCTTCTCGGGCGCCCACTTCAGCTTCACCGCGTCCCAGAAGAGCTTCGTCTTCAGCGTGGCGCCGGAGCTGACGTTGAGGCGCACGGTGCGGGTCGTCTCCTCCAGGGTGACGCCCGTCGGCGGCTTGGGCTTGCCGGAGGGCTCGCCGATGCGCTTGCCCTTCGGGTCGAACGACTGGGTCGTGAAGCTCGGACCGTCGACGTTGAAGACGAGCGCCACGCTCTCGCTCGACTTGTTCTTCAGCGTGAGCATCAAATCGACGCGCCCGCCGGCGACGATCTCGTTGGTGGAGGCCGTGAGCTTCCACTCGAGCTTCTCGCTGAGCCCCGACGTGCGCTCGACCTCCGAAGCGGGGATCTTGCACTTGTCGTTCTTCAGCCACTCGGCGATCTCCTCGACGTCGTTCACGGCGCAGCCCTTCGGCTGCCCGTTGTCGGCCACCGGCGGCGGCTTGTTGGTCGGGTAGGCCTCCCCGTCGAGGGCCGGCGCGTTCGTGCCGATCGGCACCATCTCGACCGGGCGAGCCTTCTGCCCGGCGCAGCCGGCGGCGAATACCCACGCGGAGAAGAGCCCCATGGCAAGAGACCGCGAGCTGCGGCGAGGGGTCGCCGGCTTCGGATCGGCAGCGAGGAGGGTGCGCATCGTGGGCGGCATTGTACCGTGCTTCGTCGACGTCTGCGCGCTCCAACGCACACCCCGATTTCTCCCTGCCCCCGCGGATGGGTTGCGCTATTCTGCGGTGTCACGCGCGCAGGCGCGCTTCCTTACGACCGCACACCCCGCCGGAGAGCCATGAAAAACCTCACGTTGAAGAACCGTCCCTCGACGCTCACCCCGCTCCTCGTCGGGCTCGCGCTCAGTGCCGTGGCCTCGCTCCCCGCCGTCGCGCACGCGCAAGTGAAGGAGAGCTGGGAGCTCGGCGCCGACGCGGCGAAGTGGCGAAGCTCCTCGTCGACGGCCTCGAACACCTACTCGACGCCGGGTCAGCCCATCGTGGTGCGCAGCTCCGTCGCGGACGACGGCCCGGGCGCCGCGTGCGCCGGCAAGTACGTCCGCGAGACCAACGGGGTCTCCGGCGGCCGCGTGTTCGGCATCGGCGCCAACGTGATGGCCGTAACCGCCGGGCAGGAGTACTGCCTCAGCGCGTGGACGCGCGCCGCCGCCGGTGGGCAGCCGTTCATGGGCGTGGTGTACACGGGCGCCGCGGGCCTCGTGAGCCCGACCTCCTCGACCGACACCGAGTGCTGGCTGCTGAGCTCCGGCGGCTTCACGAACGGCGGCGGCTCGGCGTGCAACGGGGTCGCGTCGAACCCGATCACGAACGACACGCAGTGGCGGTGGACCGGGAAGACCTTCACGATCCCCGCGGGGCGCACCCACGCGCAGATCAAGTTCGTGAACTTCTGCGGCTCAGGCGGCTGCAGCGTCTCCGACGGCAGCTTGCCGCCCGTGGACTTCGACGACGTCCAGCTCACCATGGGGGCGTGCGGCGCCACGCCGCCGGCCGACACCGCGTCGCACGCGGCGTGCGCGGGGAACACGCCGGTCTGCGCAGGGGGCGACGCGGCGAGCAACGCCAAGTGCATGGATTGCAACGGGAACAACGGTCAGGCGGGCGCGACGCGACCGTGCCCCACCGCGGCCGCGCCGATCTGCGAGACCGCCGGCGCGAACAAGGGCTCGTGCGCGAGCGCGTGCTCCGGCGACTTCGGCAGCGCGGGGGCGTCCCCGTGCACCGCCAACTCGCCGTTCTGCGTCGACGTCGCGGGCTCCGCGTTCAAGACCTGCAAGGCGTGCGCGGGCAACGACGGCTCCGGCATGATGCCCGCCTGCCCCCCGGCGAACCCCACCTGCTTCACCGCCGGCGCCAAGTCGGGCAGCTGCGGCCGCTGCACCGCCGCCGCCGACTGCGGGGGCACGACCCCGCGCTGCGACGTGGGCACCGGCCGCTGCACGGACGACTGCGACACCGACGCCGACTGCGGCACCAAGACCAGCGGCAAGATCTGCGACGCGGGCACGCTCAAGTGCAAGGCGGGTTGCCGCGGCGACACCACGGTGGGGAATGGCTGCCCGACCGGCGAGAAGTGCTCGTCGGTGGACCTGAAGCCCGGCACCTGCACGCCGATCCCCGTGCCCGACGCGGGCGCCGACTCGGGCAAGCCCGACGCGGCCCCGCCCGTCGACGCGAGCGTCCCGGACTCGGCGCCCCCGCCGCCGCCCGATCCGGGCACCGACTCGGGTGTCCCGGTGGACCCCGGCGTGACGCCGCCCGCGGCAGAAGACCCCGGTGGCTGCGCGGCCACCCCCGCGTCGACGCTCGGTAGCAGCGCCGTGCTGAGCATGGTGCTCGGGCTGTTCGTCGGAGCCGTGGCGCGTCGCCGCCGCCGCGACGACGCGCGCTCGTAGCGCCGGCAGCGCCGCGGTCCCCTGGAGGGCGCCCACTTCGGGCGCCCTTCGGCGTTTTGTGGCCTCGAGCCCTAGTCTCCTGGAAGCGTGATCCCTTCCAGAAGTCGCGCGGCTCGGCCTTTCGCCACAAGGGAGCGAGGGGGTGTCCCGTTTTCGGCGGCGGGGAGGATACTCATGTTCGAGGGTCGGCGTTCTCGCGCGGTCACACCCGAAACCACCGTCCCTGAGCGCAAAGCGCCGCCTCCACCGCGCGGAACGACGTCCGAGTTGAGGACGCCCGCCGCCGCCGAAAACGGGGCACCCCTCGCCCCCTCGCTCCTCGGCATGACACCGAAGACCGGACTTCTGATACGAACCACGACTCCAGGAGACTAGTCCCCTGGAAGCGTGATCCCTTCCAGAAGTCGCGCGGCTCGGCCTTTCGCCACAAGGGAGCGAGGGGGTGTCCCGTTTTCGGCGGCGGTGGGAGGATACTCATGTTCGAGGGTCGGCGTTCTCGCGCGGTCACACCCGAAACCACTGTCCCCTGAGCGCAAAGCGCCGCCTCCACCGCGCGGAACGACGTCCGAGTTGAGGACGGGCCCGCCGCCGCCGAAAGCGGGGCACCCCCTCGCTCCCCCCCTCGCTCCTCGGAATGACACCGAAGACCGGACTTCTGACACGAACCACGACTCCAGGGGACTAGCAGCCGCCGGGGAGCGCGACGGGCGTGAGGCCCGCCGGGCAGGTCTGCCACCCGTTCACGCAGGCCGGGGGCCGCAGGGCGTCGTTGGGTGCGCAGCACACGAACCCCACCGGCACCTCCACGCCACCTCCCCCCCCGTCGACCTTGCGCGGCCCCTTGCAGGCCGCCTCGGGCGAGCAGCACACAGCCTCCACGAAGTCGCCGCAGGTGCGGTTCAGGTCGTCGGTGCCGGACAGGTTTCCCGCCGGGCAGGTCGCCGGCTGCTGGAAACACCTGCCGCCCTGCTTCGCGCACTCGGGCGGCGGCGGCTTGTCGCATTTCCCGTTCGGCTGCACGTGAAAGCCGGCCTTGCACACGCACACACCGAAGAAGCACTCACCATGGAGCGCAGAGATGGTCGGATCCGGGTTGCACTCGGGATGGGTCGCGCACCGTCCGCTGGCGGGGGTCGCCTTGACCCAGCATACGTCTCCGCCGCCGCACGCGCCCTCCCCCGGACCCGCGGGGCGGCGATCAGGTGGCGCCGCGGCACCCTTCGGGAGACACACGCCGCCGCGCGCCGCGCAGTCGCCCGCGCTCGCGTCGCCCACGATCGCGTCGCCCGCGTCGAGCGGCGACGCGGGCGCCGCGTCGCTCGGGACCACGCTGGGGGAAGGCGCGGCGTCGGGCTCGAGAGCGCTGGTCTTGCCCCCGCAGGCCGACGGGAGCGCGGCGACGACGAGCGACAGGACGGAGAGTGAAGCGACGGCATGGGCGAGCTTGCAGGGCATGGCGGAGCACTCCCATAGGGACGGGCGAGGCGCAACCGACCGGGACGGGCGGGCGGATGTCCGGGACGGCCCGAGTCACCCGGATGTGCAGCGCTTTTTGGCACGTTCCACACGGCACGCCGCCTGCACAACGACACGGCATGTCCCAGCCCCGCCCGCCCGCGCTCAGCCCACATCCCCAAACGCCCGCGCTCGCGCAGCCCCAGCCCGCGCTCACCCCGCGGGGCTGCAAGCCCGCGCTCACCCCCCGTCGGCCGTCCTCGCTCGTGATCTGCGATCTCGACGGGGCGCAGCTGTTCACCGGCGAGAGCCTCCTCGGCGTGCAGCTCGGTGGGCTCCGCGTGGGCCCGCGCCGACACGAGGCGCGCGGAGAGGCCGGGCACGGCTAGCGCCCGCGCCGGAGTCGGAGTCGGCTACTCGTCGGCGGCGCTGGCGGTCGCGAGCATGGCGGCCCGCGTGCGCGCGCGAGCCCGAGCCCGCGCGAACAACCGCGCGGCTAGCCCGAGCGCGACGGCAGAGGCGACCGCCCCGCCCACGGCCATCCACACCGTGGGCGGCGCCGCGCGCAGCGCTTCGAACAGGCGCTGCCCGAAGAAGCTCATCGCGAGGAGCGGCAGGGCATACCCCGCCATCGAGCCCCAGAAGTGCGTCGAGAACCGCACACGCGACACGCCGAAGAAGGCGTGAAGGAGCGGCGGCATCCAGAAGATCAGGCGAAGGAGAAACACGGTCGCGAACCCGCGCTTCGCGAGCGCGACCTCGTACTTCTTGAAGCGCTCCGGGATCTTCGACGCCACCCAGTCGCGGGCGACGAAGCGCGCGAAGAGGAAGCCGACGACGCTCGCCGCCATCGTGCCGGTCATGGAGAGACCGAACGCGATCTGCCAGGGCCACACGATGGCCGCCGCGAACACGAACACCGTGCCCGGGATCCCCCACGGCTGGAGCGTGGCGTAGGCCACCACGAACGCCACGTAGCCCCAGGGTCCGAGCTCGAGCAAGGTGCGCGTGAGCGCCGCGGGATCCGAGACCCGCTCGAACACGCCGAGCCGCTGCGCGACGACTAGCATTCCGATCACGACCGCGACGACGGCGAGCTTCGCGCCCCGGCGACGGGCGGCGGGGGCGAGCGCTTCCGGATTTTCGGGATCGGGCGCGAGGGCCTGAGGGGAGTCGGGGACGGTCAAGGCGGCGAAGTCGTAGCATGCGACCGAACCCCGCGCTGTCAACGTCGCGCGACGCGCCAGGAGCGCCCGCCCGAGGCGCGCGCGGTGCGCCGTCTGCTACCGTAGGAGCATGCGCTTCGCTCCACGCGCTCCTCGAGCGCGCCCCGTGGTGGCCGCGTCGCTCGCCTCGCTGATCTCGCGGGTCTCGCGGGTCTCGCTGGTCTCGCTCGCCGCGGTCGGCTGCAGCACCTCGCCGGGCTATGGCGCGGCCGACGCGGCCCCCGCGCCCGACGCCGCCACGACAGGCCCCCAGCTGCCCGTCCCCACGGGGGCGCCGCTCTCGTGGGCGGTCGACGCGCTCGGCCCCTACAACGTCGGGCACCGCAGCTTCGACGTGACGTACTCGCCGCCGGCCGGCCCGGCGCGCACCGTCCCCGTCGAGCTCTGGTACCCGACGCTGGACACGGAAGGCGACCGCCCTCTCTACGGGGGCCTCATCCGCGATCCCGACGTGATCGAGGGCGCGCGGGTGGCCCCGCCCCACGAGCCTCGCGGCTACCCCGTGCACGTGTACTCCCACGGCTCGGCGGGGTTCGCGGGCACCAGCGCCAAGATGGCGCGCTGGTTCGCGTCGCACGGGTGGGTGTATATTGCACCCAATCACGTAGGCAACCTGCTCCGCGACGGCGACAAAAAGCGGCCGCTCGCGATCTCGTACCTGCGCTCGACCGACCTCACGGCGGCCTTGAACGCCGCGGAGCGCCTGGCGCCACCCGATCCGCTCGCGGGCAAGCTGCTCACGAAGCGCGTGCTGCTCAGCGGGCACAGCTTCGGCGCCTTCTCCACCTGGGCCTCCGGCGGCGTCACCTTCAACGCCAAGGAGCTCGAGCGGCGCTGCGCCAGCGACGAGTTCAGCGTGCCCTGCTCCCCAGAGGACCTCGCGGTCTTCGCGAAGGGCCTGAACGACCCGCGCTTCGCCGCCCTCGTGCCGATGGCCGGCGGAGTCAGCGACTCGGTCGCCGACTACGACGCCCCCAGGCGCCCGACGCTGCTCATGAGCGGGAGCGCCGACGTGAGCGGCGGCCCGATTTTCGCGAGGACCCAAGCCCTCGACGTCACGTGGCTCGAGTTCGAGGGCGGCTGCCATCAACTGTTCGCGCTCGGCGGCTGCTCCACCTTCGAGGAGACCGAGGGATGGAAGCTCGTGAACGTGTGGGCGTTCGCGTTCGGGCGGCGCACGATCCTCGGCGACGCCAGCGCGCGGACCACCGAAATCATCACCGGCTCCGCTCCCCTGTCGGGCCGAATCCGCTACACCCACAAGGGCACGCTGGCGCCCCCCACGGACACCCCGCCATGAGCCCGCGCACGCCTCCCTCGTCCCATCGCCTCCGACCTCGGAGCCTCCGCGGCGCCCTCCAACGCTTCGGCGCGGCCCTCGCCGTGCTCGCTCTCGCAGCCGGCGCGGGCTCGTGCAAGGGCGACGGCACCACCGCCACCGAGCCCCCGGTCGTCACCGGCCCCGTCGGCCCCGCGATCCCGACCCTCAGCGCCGCACAGCGACTCACCCGGTCGCAGTACGCGGCGTCCATCCGGGACATCTTCGGCTCCGAGGTGGTGGTCCCTTCGGCGTTGGAGCCCGATCTGCCCCTCGACGGCTTCGAAGCGCTCGGCGCGTCGAAGAGCACCGTGTCGGCGCGAGGCATCGAGCAGTACGAAGCGGCCGCCTACGCGATCGGCAAGCAGCTCACCACCGATCCGAAGCTGCTCGCCCGCGTGCTGACCTGCAAGCCCGAGGGGCCGGCGGACGCCGCGTGCGCGCGCGCCTTCGTCTCCACCTACGGGCCGCGGGTGTATCGCCGCCCCCTCTCGGAGCCCGAGATCGCCGCCGTCAGCTCGAAGATCACCGCGTCTGGCGCCGCGCTCGGCTCCTTCGAGAAGGGCCTCGCGTTCGGGATCGCGGCGCTGCTCCAGTCGCCGAACTTCCTCTACCGGGGCGCCGTGGGTGAGGCGGATCCCGAGCGGCCGGGCCAACGCCGCTACACGGCGTACGAGCTCGCGGCGCGCCTCTCGTATTTTCTCTGGAACACCACCCCGGACGACGCGCTCCTCGAGGCCGCGAAGGCCGGAAAGCTCGGAAGCTTCGACGGTGTCTCGACGGAGGTCGACCGCATGCTGGCGTCCCCGAAGGCGCGCGCCGGCCTGCGCAACTTCGTGGCCGAGTGGCTCCGCCTCGGGGACCTCGATCTGCTCCAGAAGGACTCCAAGATCTTCACGACGTTCTCCACCGAGCTCGGCGCGATGGCTCGCGAGGAGACCCTGCGCGTGTTCGAGGACCTCGTCTTCGACCGCGACGCCGACGTGCGCGACGTGATGACCACCCGCCGCACGTTCGTCACCCCCAAGCTCGCCTCGATGTACGAGGTGCCCGCGCCCTCCGCGACCGGCTTCGCGCCGGTGGAGCTGCCGGCCGCCGGCAGGCGACGCGGCCTGCTCGGCCACATCTCGATCCTCGCGCTCTACGCGCACCCCACGTCGACGTCGGCCACGCTCCGCGGGAAGTTCGTCCGCGAGAAGCTCCTCTGCGTGACGATCCCGCCGCCCCCGGCGAACCTCAACACCGCGCTCCCCGAGCCGACCGAGGCCGCGAAGACCCTGCGCGACCGCGTGCAGATCCACTTCACGGCGCCGAGCTGCGCGGCGTGCCACCTGCAGACGGACCCCATCGGGCTCGGCCTCGAGCAGTTCGACGGCATCGGGCGCTCACGCACGAAAGAAAACGGCGTGGTCATCGACCCGAGCGGCGCCCTCGATGGGGCCGCGTTCGCCGGACCCGAGGCGCTCGGGCAGGTCATCCGCGACCAGCGCGGCTTCGCGCCGTGCATCGTGCGCAAGGCCTTCCAGTACGCCACCGGCGTCCCGACCGACGGCTCCGAGGTCGACACCCTCGACGCGCTGCTCGGGCGCTTCATCGCGACCGGGTACCGCATGAAGCCGCTGCTCGCCGCGATCGCGTCGAGCCCCGCGTTCCGCTCGTTCGGCGCGCCCCACTGAAGGACGAAGGACCTCGAATGCGACGCAAGATCGATCGACGCACCGTGCTCCGCGGCCTCCTCGCCGGAGGGGTCGTGACCCTCGGCCTCCCCTTCCTGGAGATCTTCTCGGAGCGGTCCGCCAGCGCCGCGCCCGACGGCTTACCGAAGCGCTTCGGGATGTTCTACTGGGGCAACGGCGTCTTGCCGGAGCTCTGGGTCCCCACGGGCACGGGTGCAACCTACACGCTCTCGCCCACCCTCGCGCCGCTCGCGCCCCACAAGGCGAAGCTCTCGGTGGTGAGCGGCATGAAGGTGCCGTTCGTCAACGCCGTGCCCCACCTCTCGGGACCGGTCGGGTTCTTCACGGGCAAACCAGGCCTGAAGAGCGATCCCGGGGCCTTCGCCGCGCCCACCCTCGACCAGGTGATCGCCGACGTGGTGGGCGCCGACTCTCGCTTTCGCTCGATCGAGGCGGCGGTCCAGCCCGGCACGACCGGCCTCTCGTTCAACGGCCCCAACAGCCCCAACCCGGCCGAGAGCGACCCCGCGGCGCTCTTCCAGCGCATCTTCGGCCCCGAGTTCGTGAAGCCCGGGAGCACGGCCGCGCCGGCGCCCACGCTCGCGCTCCGCAAGAGCGTCCTCGACGCGGTCACCCAGGACGCGAAGGGCCTCCAGGGCGTTCTTGGCGCCTCCGACAAGGCGCGCCTCGAGCGCCACCTCGACGGGGTACGGTCGCTCGAACAGCGCATCCAGAAGCTCCAGCAGTCGCCTCCGAACCTCGCCGCGTGCAACGTGCCGCCGGCCCCCAAGGGTGCCTTCCCCGCCGTCGCGGGGCGCGCGCCGCTGTCGGAGATCTCGCGCGCCATGGTGGACATCCTCGCGATGGCGCTCGCGTGCGATCAGACCCGCGTGTTCAGCCTGTGGTTCAGCCAGCCGGTCAGCAACGCCCTCATCGGGGACGCCCCGGCCGGCCACCACCAGCTCACACACGACGAGCCCGGCGGGCAGCCCGAAGTGGCTAAAATTCTCGTCCAAATCATGAATGAGCTCGCATACTTACTGAAGGCGTTCGACGCCGTGACCGAGGGCGACGGCACGCTGCTCGACCACTGCGCCATCCTCGCGACGAGCGACTGCAACTACGGCCGACAGCACACCCTCGACGACTACCCGATCGTGATCGCGGGCTCGTGCAACGGCGCGCTCAAGACAGGGCTCCATCATCGGGCGCCAAGCGCCGACAACACGAGCAAGGTGTCGCTCTCCCTCGCGCGCGCGATGGGCCTCACCCTCGAGGCGTTCGGCGCAGAGGAGGGGAAGACCACCTCGAGCCTGCGCGAGATCGAGGTCTAGCGTGGCGCGCGCCCCTCTCGCACGGCGCCTCCACGCCTCCGCCCGCGCGGTCCTCGCGATCGGCGCCGCGGCGATCGCCCTCGGCTGCGCCCCGGGCTGCTCCTCCACGAGCCCCGAAGAGGACCCGACCTGCACGGGCGGCGAGTCGAACGTGTACGTGCTCACCTCGCTCCAGTTCACCCGCGAGACCCCGAAGGGCGTGGCGCCGGGCTTCGATCTCGACAAGCACGTGTCCGCGAGTCCGGAGCAACAGAGCTGCGGCAAGGTCGACCTGCTCGGCCCGGACGGCACCCCGGGCATCGACAAACCAGCTCGCGCTGCTCATCCCCGACATCGAGAAGGCGGTGGGGAACGCGATCGACGGCATCATCCAGGGCGCCATCAACGACGGGCGCTTGCTCATCGCCTTCGACCTCAAGGGCGTCAACTCCACGGCGACCGACCGCTGCGTCGACCTCGAGGTGAAGCTCGGCGAGGGCAAGCCCACGCTAGGCACCGACGGGGTCGTCGAGGCGTACCAGACCTTCGACTTGCGCAAGCAGGGCCAGCTGCTGAGCCCCGCGACGGGCGGGCGCATCGAGAACGGCGTGTTCTCGATCGGGCCGTTTCCGCTGCGCATCCCCATCGCCATCTTCGACGTGAGCTTCACCATCTACGTTCGAGACGCGCTCGTGCGCTTCAAGATCGACGAAGACGGCAACGTCGAGGGGCTGCTCGGCGGCGGCATCTCGATCGACGAGGTGGCCGACGGCGTGAAAGACGGCGCGGGCGTGGCGCGCCTCATCCCGCAGATCAAGCTCGTGGGGTCGGTCTCCGCCGATCTAGGCCGCGATCCCGCGACCGAGAAGTGCACGCTCGTCTCGGCTGCGCTCGCCTTCAAGGCGCGCCCCGCGTTCTTCCGACCATAGCGATTCCTTCGATCGCAGCGGCGTCAGGTGACCCGCGGTCTACGGAGCGGCCGACCACACCGACACGGCCTCTCCGTGCGCGTCGAAGGCGCAGTGCGCGGCGCCAGGGAGAACCCTCTCGTTGACATCGAGGCCCTTGTCGCGGAGCGCGCGCGCGGCCCCCTCGATGTCCTTCTTCAGGAAGTCCTGGTCGCCGTAGGTGAAGCCGAAGCGGCTCCGCCGGGTCGCGCTGGCCGGGTCCCAAGCGAACGCGCGCGTGGTCGCTTCGCCGCCGCACATCAGCGCGAAGACGCCCGGGTGGCGCCCGCCCTCGAGGGGTAGCCACTGCTCGGTGAGGAAGATCGAGCCGCCGGACGACCCGTAGTAATAGGTCCTGTCGGTGCGGAGATCGTAGGCGCGCCCGAGCGCTTCGAAGGCGCCTGCGAGCGCCTTCGTGTTGTCGGCGGCGCGGTCCGACGTCGAGCCCGCGCTCGCGCAGTCGTGCGACGGGCTCTGCCACCACGAGCACCCGTTCGGCGCCAGCACGGACACGCCCAGCCCACGCGCGGCGTCGAGCCAGGGGGCCATCGTCCGCAGCGCGCTGCCGCTCTTGTGGGCGCCCGCGCCGTCGCCGTGGAGGTAGAGCGCGAGGACGAGCGGGCCCGCGCCGGCTGCGGGCTCCACCACCTTGAGCTCCGTCCCGCCGATCTTGAGCACGCACACCGTGTGGCCCGGGTCGAGCGCGTCGCGGCGTGTGCACGCGAGGCCGCCCGTGCCGCCAGAGGACGGCGTGGCCGCGTCGGCGCCGGCGTCGAGTCCGGCTTCGCGCCCCGCGTCTGCGACGCCCTCGAGAGGCGCCGCGTCGAGCCCGGCGTCCACCGGGTCACTCGAAGGCGGCGCCGTCGACGAGCAGCCCAGCGGTGCGAACGCGAACGCGAACGCGAACGCGACGGAGGACACGGACGCCGCTGCAGACGCGAGCGCGGAGGGCCAGGCGACGCGGGACATCGCGCATCTCTAGCACCGTCGACGCGGCGGGACTACGCGGCCCGCGGAGGCGAGGTCAGCGCAGCGCGCGCGTGGCGCGCCCGACGACCGTCGGCTCGAGCTTCCCCGCGACGAGATCGAAGAGGACGCGCGCGGTCGGGGTGGGGTGCTCGGCGAGCATGTCGAGATCTGCGGGTCGCACGCTCTGGAACAGCAGCTCGACCTCGATGGTCACCTCGCCCGAGACGCCCGCCAGCACGAAATGGACCGTGTCCGAGCTGCCGAAATCACGGTCTCGCTCGGCACCGTACGAGACCGTGATGGGCCCGTCAGGGTGAGTCGCCGACGCCCCCAGCGGCGGGAGCCGGTTGTCTTTCAGGTAGCGCGTGGCCTCGAGCGGCCTATGCACCACCTTTCCCGACTCGTCGCCCAAGACGGCCTCGTACACCATCACCTCGCCCTCGGTCGTGATCACGTCTCGGTGCGGAAAAATGGCGCTCTTGGTGTCGAGCACGCGCCCCCCACGATCGACCAAACGACCAAAAGCGTCGCTGCGCCCCGACTCCCACACCACGCCGCCCGGGCCGGTCACTTTGAGGTGGAGCCACGCGCGGCGGGACGGGTAGCCCGTCGGGAACTTGTGACCGGTCTTGTTCTCGACGCGGACGTCGACCTCGAGGCGCGCGCTCGCGCCGGCGCCGGCGCGAACGTCGGCGAGGGTGACCGTGGCCGCCGACGCGAGGTTCTTGCGTGTGCGCTCGGCCTGGGCCTCGAAGGCGGGCGGGTCCGCGGACGCGCCCGACCAGCCGCCGTCGCTCGCGAACGCGCGCAGCATCGTCACGTTGCCGCCGAGGAACAGGTGCCGACCGAGGGGCTTGCGCGGCTCGAGCCCCGACGGGGGGAGCTTCGAGAGCACCGTCGCGAGCGGAGCGCCGTCGTCGTCGCCGGTGGGTATGTGGCACGCCTGGCAGCTGGCGCCGCGGTCGCCGGGCGCGGAGTAGATCGAGTTTCGCCACTCGAGGTACGTGACCTGCTCCGGCAGCTTTGGCCCCACCGCCTTGCCCGCCGCGTCGTAGGCCCGCGTGAAGACCGTGTGGCACGACGCGCACGCGTCGGACGAGGAGAGGTGCCCCGAGTACGTGGGCGTGTAGCTCACGAACGTGCGCATCGGCGTCGTGACCGGATCGCGGTGCGGACCGTAGATCTCGCGCGCCTCGCCGACCGTGAACGCGCCGCCGAAGGTCGCGTCGGGGCCCCGGGGCTCACTCTTCATCTGGTGACAAAGCGAACACGTGACGCCGTCACGGCCCGCGTGAAGCTCCTTGCTCATCCCTGAGAAGAGCCCGGGCAAGGTCACGGTCTCCCCGCCCAACCCGAGCTCCACCGCCGCCGCCGGCGCGTGACACCGAGTGCAGGCGCCGTCGATGAGCGCCTCGGCGCCCGGCCGCGAGCTCCGCTCCTCGTCGACGACGGCGAGGTAGAACGGATCGCGCGCCGCCATGGCCATCATTGACGGCCTCCACGTGGCGACCGGCGATACGTCGCGCCCCTTCGCGTCGCGCAGCACGCCCGTTCCCTCGCCCACCGTGTGGCACCCCGCGCAGGCGTCGCTCGTGTGGAAGCTGTCGGTGATCGCGGGCGTCGCCCTGGGCAGCGGGGCGCGACGCTCGCCCTGCACCGACGCCCAAGTCGGTGGACCGTCCGCGGGCGCGGCGCTCGCGTCCGGCGGGGTCGCTGGCGCAGGCGTGTCCACAGAGGAGCACGAGGCCGCGACGACCGCGCAGAGGACCGCCAGGACCGGCCCGAGGACCCCACGCGCACGACGTGCACGCTCACGCAGCCCGTGCGGGCTCGACGCGCTCGTACGCGCCGGCGCTCTCGTCAACACGGCAGTCCACCAAGCATTCCCGGCGAGGCTGCAACTAGTGGGCCACCCCTAGACGACGTGGAGATCTCGGCGCGGGGGCTCCGCTCCGACGTGCAGCGTCGCGACGAGCAGCGTCGCCCCGAGCGACGCGCCGAGCTCCGGGGGCAGGACGAGGCGCGGACCGTCGCGCTGCACGACCAGCAGCGCGCCGCGGCGGGTGCCCGCAGCCTGAGCCGCCCGCGCGAGCGTGTCGCACGCGTCCACGAGCACCGCGCGGGCCTTCGCCTCGGTGGGCCGGGCGAGGTGGCGCACCTCCACGAGGAGGACCGAGGGCCCCTCTGGTGTGAGCCCCGCCAAGATCCCTCCGTCGAAGAAATGCTCCGCCAGGCGCTCCGCGAGCTCACGCTCGACCGCACGCACGCCGGCCCGACCACGCGCCGCCCCGAGCTGTTTCGCCAGACGCCCCGCGTGAAAGCGCGCCACCTTCTCGGCGAAGTGGAGCAGCCGGCCTCGGCCCGCGCGCGCGCGCCCGAGGGCGAGCACGAGCTCCTCCCGTAAGAGCTCCGCGTCGCGCCTCGCCTGGATCAGCACCTCGCTGCCGGGCCCGCCGGTGAGCATCCTCCGCTTGGTCGGCTCGTGGAGCGCTTCGGCGACCTCCTCGCGGGCGCGCGCCATCGCCATCGCGGGCGTGTCACGCTCGGAGCGAGCCGCCCGAGGGTTCAGGCAGCCCGTCGCCCAGCGCAGCCGGGCGAGCGCGGCGCCGGGCAGCGTGACGCCGAACGTGCGGTAGGTGCGGAAGGCCTCCTCGTGCCGCTCTCGGAGGGTCGTGAGGTGCTCCTCGAGGTTGAGGAGCGCGGCCCGTTCGGCCGCATCCAGGGTGCGCTCTCGGCTCGCAGTCACCCAGAAGCGCAGCTTGGACAGCCGGTGACGCGACGACGCGCGGTCCCACCGGGGCTCTTCGTTCTGGGGAAACTCGAGGTGCTCGAGCGGAACGAGGGAACGCGGGAACGCGTCCAGCGCTTCACGGTCGAACCCATCGGTGCCTGCGCGCTCGTAGAAGCGCGCGCGATGGAGCTCCCAGAGGCGCGCGAGCTCCGCCATGTTCTCGCGCTCGTGCTCGGCGTAGCGCCGCACCGCGGCGGCGACCTCGTCGTCGAACTCGCGCGTGAGCGCGGCGAGCGTAGGCTCCGCGTCGAGGAGCGCGAGGACGCGCGCGAGCGTCATGAGCAGGCGGTCGGCGTCGCGGCTGGAGAGGAGCGCGAACTGCCGATCGACCAACTCGACGAGGAACGGCGCGCCGGCCGCGAGCGTCACGCGGGGCGCTGGCGATGGGGCGTCGGTGCCGACCTCGCGCGGCGCGGTCGGGGACGGGTCGGTGGCCTTCACGGTGCGCAAGTCTCGGGGTCGTCCGGGCTCGAGTAAAGCGAATCGTGAGAATACCCGGGCGGCCGGACCGTCCATGACGGGCACGCGCTTGAGCTTGCTGACGGCATTTTTTGCGTCCGAGGGAACTTTCGAGCCCACCAAGCGTAGTAGCGGACACCCCGGAGGAGCCACGATGACCGCACGCGACAAGATCGAGAAGCTTACGAACAGCTGGTACGGATTCGCCCTTCTGTCGGCCGCATGGTCGCTGTTCCAGAACGGGATCGGGGTCTTCTCGGTCGTCGGCGGCGCCATCTCGCTGGTCTTCTCGCTGGCGCTCACCTACTTCATCGGCAAGCGCCTCCTCGCGCGCTCGTCGCTCACCCGCACGTTCCTGCTCGTCGTCTCGGTGCTGTCGATGCTCGTCGGCGTCTTCTGGACCTACCGGACCGGCGCCGCCTTCTTCCAGACCTGGTCGTTCGGGCTGCTGTTCCACATCGCGTTCGCCCTCGTCTCGCTGCGAATGAACTTCAAGTCGTTCCGAGTGCTCACCGACGCGCAGGTGGCTTCTTACTGCGGCTGAGACCCCGCGCCGCTCGCAGGCCTCACCGCCGCCCCGCCCCGGACCTCCGAGGCGGGGCGTCGTCATGGGTGGATCCGGTGTCACTGGATCGAGACCAGCCCGTCCCCCCGCCGGTGCGACACCTAACCACACGCAATTTTGTCGCAAAGAGCGCCCTTTGAGCCGCATCGTGAGCCCGGCACGCTCGATGCAGTGTGGCAGACATGCTCGCCGCCCACCTCCGCACCGGCTTCCTCACCTTCGCCACCGCCTGCGCGCTCGCGCTCGGCTCCATCGGCTGTAGCGCGGAGGCGCAGAGCGACCTCGACGACGACGCCGATCAGGAAGGGTCCGAGACCGTCTCGGAGGAGGCGCTCCGGCTCGGGAACGCGAACCGCCAGGGCTTCAAGGAGCCGGTCTACTCGACCAGCGAGAAGGAGGCGGTGCTCGCCCGGTACTCGCACATCGACCGCAGCAACGTGGTCTCGGGCGTGCTGCTCGACAACGCGCTCCAGTACTACCACTTCAACCTGCAGCGCATCCGCAACCCGCGGTACCTCACGATCATCGACTTCTCGCTGCACTCGAGCAAGCGGCGCCTCTTCATCATCGACATGCAGAGCGGTCGGGTGGAGCCCCACGTGGTGGCGCACGGCAGCGGCAGCGATCCGGCGAACGCCGGCATCCCCTCGGGCTTCAGCAACCGCGAGGGCTCAAACGCGTCTTCGCTCGGCTACTACGTGACCGCCGAGACCTACTCGGGCAAGTGGGGCTACTCGCTGCGACTCGACGGGCTCTCCGCCACGAACTCGAACGTGCGGGCCCGCGCGGTGGTGATGCACGGCGCCTCCTACGTCGACGACGGCCGCTCGCTGCAGGGGCGCTCCTGGGGCTGCCCGGCGCTGCCGATGGACGAGAAGGACGCCGTGATCAACAAGGTGAAGGGCGGCAGCCTGCTCTACGCCGACCTGCCCCGCCGCTGAGCTCGGCCGCTGAGCTCGCTCCGCCCGGTTTGCCTGCGAGCGGCCGGCGTTCGCGGGTATACCTCGCCGGATGACCTTGGGGCGCAGCAGCACGCGCGCGCGCGCCGCGTTCCTGGCGGTCGCCGCCGCGGGAGCGCTGGCCGCCGGGCTCGCGTTCGTGTGGCCCGCGCGGGTCGCGTGCGGCGGCGCCTGGCCCGCGCCGCTCGACGACGTGTACATCCACGCCAACTTCGCCCGCGCGACCGCGAGCGGACACCCCTTCGAGTGGATCGCGGGTCAGGGCTACTCGTCCGGCGAGACCGCGCCTCTCTACCCCCTCCTGCTCGCGCCCGCGTTCTGGCTCGGCCTGCGGGGCGAGGCGGTGGTCGCGTTCGCCTTTGGGCTCGCCGCCCTGGCGCTCGCGACGGCCTGCGCCAAGCTCCGCGACCTGCAGGGGCAAGGCGGCGCCCTGGCGCTCGCGGGCGGGCTCACCTGGGTCTCCGTGGGCGCCCTCGCGTTCACGTGGTTCTCCGGTATGGAAGCGGCGGCGTTCTTCGCGGTCACGCTCGCGGCGCTCGCCTCGGCCGAGAGCGCGCGCTCCGGCCTCCGTGGGCGGGCGCGGGCCGCGCGCAGCGCAGGCCGGTGGGGCGCGGCGATGGTCGCGCTCCGGCCCGAGGGGCTCTTGCTCGTGGGGCTGTTCGCGCTCCTCGCGGCGCGTGGCGCGAGGTCGCGCTCCCCGTGGCCGCCGCTCCTCCGCGTGGCGCTGCCCGCCGCCCTGGTGCAGGCCACGGTCATGGCCGCGAACCGGGCGCTCACTGGAGACCTCGCGTCGGCCGGGGCGCGCCTGAAGCTCCTCGCGTCGAACCCGTACCTCGACGACGTCGCGCGAACGAAAGAGGTGGTGATGAACCTCCTGTCGTTCAAGTGGAAGGTGCTCGACACCGACCTCGGACCTGCCGCGCTCGCGGCGCTAGGCGCGCTCGGGCTGCTCGGAGCGCTGGGGCGGCGCACGCGGCACGCGACGCTCGCCTGCCTCATCGGCGCGCTCGGGTTCTCCATGCTCGTGTCGCTAAACGGCGCCGCGCGCTACCAGGGCTTCCGCTATTACGCGCCGGCGCTCGGGCTCGCGCTCACGGCCGGCGCGCTCGGTGCGTCTGAGCTCGGGCGCCTCGCGCGGAGCCGGGCGCTCGGCGTCGCGAGCCTCGTCGCGCTCGCCCTCCTCACCGGCGCGCGCGCGGGCGCCGCGCGGCGCTTCTTCACGCAGGCCTCGGAGAACGTCCACCTCCAGCAAGTGGCGATGGGCAAGAAGCTCTCGCGCGAGCTCCCCGGCGACGCGATCGTGCTGGTAGGTGACGCCGGCGCCATCCCGTTCTTCTCGGGGCGCCGGAGCGTCGACGCCCTCGGCCTCGGCGGCTACCGGCGCCTCCCCTTCGTCCGCGCCGCTGTCCTCGGCGAGGGGGCGATGCTCGAGCAGCTCGAGCGCCTCGCGCCCGCGGAGCGGCCCACCCATTTCGCCCTCTACCCGACCTGGTTCCCGCTCGCCACGGGGCTCTTCGGGCGCGAGCTCGCGCACGTAACCATCGAGAACAACGTCATTTGTGGCAGCCCGACCAAGGTCCTGTACGTGGCTGACTACGCGCCCTTCGGCGGGGGCGACGACCGCGATCTCGGCTCTCCACCGGCAGCGCTGGGAGCACCGGTCGACTGCCTCGACGTGGCGGACGTGCAGAGCGAAGAGGCGCACGCGCTCGTCGCCCCGACGCCGAACAGCGGCTACGTGGGCGCCCGCGTGGCGCGGCTCGAGGGCCCCGGCCTGCCCCCAGAGGCCCGACGCTTCGACGCGGGACGGGCGATCGCCGAAGATCGCGCGTTGTCGTTCGTCGCGCGGGGGCTCGGCGCGAGGGCCGCCCGGAGGCTCCTCGTGCGCGGCGACGACGACGGCCTCGACCTCCATGTGAGCGCTCCCGGGGGCGCGTGCGATCTGCGCGCCGAGCGCCGACCGGGCGCGTTCACCCACGCCTCGTGCGACGGCCTTCGGGTCGGCGACGGCGACGCCGTCTCGCTCACCGCGCGAGGGCGCGAGTCGCGCGTCTACCACGTGTGGCTCGCCGACGACGGGCGCTGACTCAGAACGTCTGCGTCGCGAATCGAAACAGCATCGCGCGTGTCCGCGGACCGTCCGGATCGATCACGATCGCGCCGTCTTTCACGCCGTCGTTCCGGTGAATGAGGTGCGTCGACGCGCCCCCGGAGGTGCTCGAGTAGACGCTCACCTTCGCGTCGAGCGGCAGCGCGTCGGAGATCTTCGCCGAGAGCTCGGTCATGGCGAAGGGCGTGAAGTCGGCGCTCTTCACGCCGAGCGTCCCCACGTAGTCGAACGTCAGCCCCGTGTGCCAGCCCTCGGCCCACGCGGGCGCGGGGACCTTCGCGGGCACCTCGAGCAGGCTCACCCGCGGGTCCGCGCCGGCACGATCGGACTGGACGTTCACGACCATGCGGTAGACGGCGCCGAGCATCTTCACCTGCACGATGACGTGGTCGTTGTTCGGCAGAGGGCACTGCGTGTCCTTCGGCTGAACGACGGCCTCGACGGTGCCGTCCACTCGCCCGAAGCCGGCCGTGAGGGCGGTGCCGAAGGTCGACGCGCAGCGAGCGGCCTTGTCGACCGGAGCCGCGTCGGCCGCGTCGGCGGCGTCCGCGCCCGCGTCCGCGAGCCCTGCCGCGTCCGGAGCCGGGTCGCGCGGAGGCGCCGCGTCGGTGAGCGTGGGCGTCCCGCTGCACCCGATCGCGCCGAGACAGACCAAGACCCCCACGACCAACGGAGAATGCGCTCGTCCCACCACGCGAGCGCTAGCAGGTCGCCGGTGGATCCGCCATGCTGGCGTCCCAGGCAGCGGAGGGCCGAGGCCCGTCGCTCCGTCGTCCCCACGCAGCCCCACGGCCCACGCCATGCTCGCCCGCAGCGACGCGCTCATCGCCGAAATCGTGAACGAATTCCCGTCGTTCCGTATCGCCCCAAAGCGAGGCGACGAGCTCCAGCGGGCGATCGACGTGGCGCTCCGCGTGGTCACGCTCGGCGGCATGAGCACCTACATCACGCGCTACCACACGGTGCTCTTCGGCGTCCTCTGGGTCCCCGATACGTGGAGCGAGATGGGCGACCTCGACCGCTACGTGCTGCTTCGTCACGAGCGCGTGCACCTGCGCCAGCGCCGGCGCATGGGCGACCTGCTCATGGGGTTCGTGTACCTCGTGCCCTTCTTCCCGCTCGGGCTCGCCTACGGGCGCGCGCGCATCGAGTGGGAGGCCTACGAGGAGACCCTGCTCGCGACGGCCGAGGTGTACGGGCTCGCCGAGGCGTACGCCCTGAAGGGGTGGCTCTTCGCCCGCTTTCGAGGGCCGGACTACGGGTTCATGTGGCCGTTCACGCGGAGCCTCGAGCGCTGGTTCGCCGAGAGCATGGCGCGCGTCGAGCGCGAGTTCGGCGGGCCCACTGGCGAAGGCACCGCGGCGGACACAGGTTGCTCGTAGTGCCGGCTCGCCCCGAGCGCCTGCACCTGAAAGGAGCGCCCGTGGCCTGCCATGCTCCTCGCCGGTCGTTCCCGCCGCGCGCGGCCCTCCCCGCCCGCGCGTGGGGCGTGGTCGCGCTCGTCACCTTCGCGAGCGGCTGCCTGAGCTCGCGAGAGAGCGGCCGAGCTCCCCCGCCGCCCGGGCCCGCCGTGGCCACTCGGCCCATGGACGCCAGCGTCGCGCGCGCGGCCCCCGCCGCCGCGCCGCGCCCCGGCGCCGCGACGCCCGTGCCCGCCGCCCGCTGCCCCGAGGGCATGCTCCGAGTGAAGGGGCGCGCGTGCGACGACGCCGAGCAGGTGTGCCTCGAGTGGCTGGACCCGCCGCCCTACCAGCACCTCCGCTGCGCCCAGTTCCAAGCGCCGTCCCGGTGCGCGGGCACGCGCAAGGACATGGACTTCTGCATCGACGAGCACGAGGTCCACGAGCCGGCCACGGAGCTGCCCGTCGTGGACGTGTCGTTCGTGCAAGCGAAGGAGCAGTGCGCCGCGCGGGCCGCGCACCTCTGCCTGGAAGACGAGTGGGTCTTCGCGTGCGAGGGCGAGGAGATGCTCCCCTACCCGTACGGCTTCGCGCGCGACAGCGCGGCCTGCAACATCGACAAGACCGACCTCGGCGGGGCCAACGGCAAGCTGAAGGACCACCGCTCGAAGGTCTCGGAGCTCCCGCGCTGCGAGAGCCCCTTTGGGGTGCGCCACATGACCGGTAACGCCGACGAGTGGGTGGAGCGCACCGAAGGCCCGCAGCGCTCGGTGCTCCACGGAGGCTGGTGGCTGCCGGCGCGCAACCGTTGCCGGGCGACGACGGCGGAGCACGGCCCCCAGTATCAGGGCAAACAGGTAGGCTACCGCTGCTGCGCCCCGACGCTGCCTTGATTGCTTTCGACGTTTGACACGTCTACCTCTGCTGTGACGGGGCGTTCCGTCCTGTACCGTGGGGGCGCGCGCGACGCGCTTTTTTGGGAGGCTGCCTTGAAGATCGAAAAATCGAAGTTCCTTGCGATCACGACCGTGATCGCCGCCGCGAGCGGGATGAGCGCGTTCACCGCCTGCACGATCACCACGACGAACGGCGGCGCCGACGGCGGCGCCGACTCGAGCGTCACCCCGGGTCCCGACGGCAGCACGCCCACGGACGGCAGCACGCCCACGGACGGCAGCACGCCCACGGACGGCAGCACGCCCACCGACAGCAGCACCGGCGACGCGAGCAAGCCCGACGCGGCCGACGCGGCCCCCACCTGCCTGAGTGACACCGGGCCCGCGGCCTCCTGTACGGGCACGGGCACGAACTGCCTCACGTCGATCGAAGGTCAGGATGTCTGCGCGAAGTTCCGCGCCGGCTTCAAGAACGGCGTCGCCGCCGACACCGCCAAGTGCCTGGCCCTCGCGCCGACCTGCGAGGCGATCCCCGATCCGGTCGAGACCTGCGCGATCGCGGCGCTCGCGAAGGCGTGCCCAGACCCCGCCGCGGTGACGCCTTGCCGGACGGCCATCGCCGCCTGCGGGACGGCCGCCACGGTGACCCAAGCGCGCTGCGAGCAGCTCTACGCCGGCCTCAGCGCGGCGGGGCGCACGGCGTTCGCGGACTGCACCGCGGAGGGCTGCGGGCTCGTCGACGACACCTGCTTCCTGCCGCTCTTCTGAGCCTTGCGCTTCCCGCGCCTCACCATCCCGACCCCGCCGACGTGGGCGGATCGCATCGCGACGGTCGGAGTGACCGGCACGAACGGGAAGAGCACGACCACCACCTGGCTCGCCGCCGCGCTCCGGCGCCTCGGCGGGCCTGTGGTCCGCATCACGACGCTCGGCTTCTACGTGGACGACGACGAGCTCGCGCTCCCGAAGGACTACGACGGCTTCGTCGAGGCGATGCGCGTGGGCCTCGAGCGCGGGGCGCGCCACGCCGCGATCGAGCTCACCAGCGAGGCGCTCGGGCGGGGCTTCGCCCGCGCCTGGCCGTGCCGGGTCGGCGTGTTCACGAACCTCACCCACGATCACCTGGACGCGCACGGCACGCCAGAGCACTACCTCGCGAGCAAGGCCCAGCTCTTCGTCTCGCTGCCGCCGGGCGGCACAGCGGTGCTGAACGGCTGCGATCCCTCGTCGGAGCTGCTCGCGGAGATCGTGCCTAAGGGCGCGCGGGCGCGAACCTACGGCGTCGCGTCGCGCGGCCATCCCGTGCTGCCGCTCGACGCATGCGCGACGGAGATCGCGGCGACCTGGGCGGGCACTCGGGTCACGGGCACGATCGACGGCGCGCCGCTCGATCTCACGACGGCGGGGCTGGGCGCGATTTACGCGGAGAACGCCCTCGCCGCGCTGCTCGGCGCCGAGGCAATGGGGGTTCCCCGTGAGGCCGCGATCGAGGCGCTCGCGGCCGCTCCGCCGCCCCGCGGACGCTTCGAGGTCGTGAGCGAGCGCCCTCACGTGGTCGTCGACTACGCGCACTCACCCGACGCCCTCGCGCGCACGCTCGAGGCGGCGCGCGCGCTGCTCGACGCAGACGGGCGCGGCGGCGCGCTGTGGGTCGTCTTCGGGGCGGGCGGCGCGCGAGATCGGGAGAAGCGAGGGCCCATGGGCGCGGCCGCGCGGGTCGCCGATCACGTCGTGCTCACGAACGACAACCCGCGCGACGAGCGCCCCGAGTCGATCGTCGCCCAGATCCTCGAGGGGCTCGGCGACCACCCGAGCGCGCGCGTCGAGCTCGAACGACACCTCGCGATCCGCCACGCCGTGCAATGCGCGGCGCCGAACGACGCGGTGCTTCTGTGCGGCATGGGGCACGAAGGCACGCAGACCATCGGCGGAGTCCGTCGGGCGTTCTCTGACCGCGAGGTCGCGCTCGCCGCGCTCGCGGAGCGCCTAGACCGCGGCACGCGCGAGCCCCGCGAAGACTAACCTCGAGACGACGTCACCCGCGCGCTCGAAGCAGGGCCGCGCGGAAGCGCGCGACGAACACGTCGCCGGCGGGCTCCAGCGACCCGACGGCGGCGAGGCGGGTCGTCCCGCGGCGCACGAACACGTCACGGAACGCGCGCTCGAGGGCCCGCACGCTGTCCGGCGCCACGCCGCGGCGGGCGAGGCCGATTTTGTTCAGCGCGCGCACCCTGGCGCGATCTCCCTGGACGATGACGAACGGCGGGACGTCGGCCTCGCACATCGCGCCGGCCGCCACGAACGAGCTCTCTCCCACGCGAACACGCTGGGCGACGCCCGCGAGCCCGCCGAACGTGACGAAGTCCTCCACCACGGCGTGCCCCGCGAGCTGCACCGAGTTGGCGATCACGACGTCGTCGCCCACGCACACATCGTGGCCAATGTGGGAGCCCACCATGAGCAGGACGCGCGAGCCGACGCGGGTCTCGCGTCCCGCGGTGCCCCGATGGATCGTGACGTGCTCGCGCACCACGACGTCGTCGCCGACGACGAGGCTTCCCGCGCTGCCGTCGGCGTCACTCCGCATCTGCGCCGGGCCTCCCACGACGGAGAACGGGTGCAACACACAACGCCGCCCGAGGCGCGCCGGCCCCGACAAGGCCACGTGCGCGAGCAGCAGGGTGTCTCGCCCGACCGTCACGTCGGGCCCAATCACGCAATAGGGGCCGATCGCCACGCCGGGCTCGAGCGTCGCGCGGGGATCGAGCACCGCCGTGGGGTGCACGCGCACGCCCCGCGCGCGGGCCTCGGCCTGGGCCTGGGACGGCCCCTCCGCCACCACGGGCGTCGATGCCCACGAAGGCTCGAGAGTCGGCTCGCGCGTCATGAGCCGCGATCCACCACGCTCGCGAGGAGCTCACCCTCGGCGCAGAGCGTGCCATCGACCGACGCCACCCCCTTCAGCTTCCACACGTTCTCGCGGTGGTGGACGACGCGCACCTCGAGATCGAGCCGATCGCCGGGGATCACGGGGCGCCGGAATTTCGCGCGATCGATGCCGAGGAAATACATGAACGACTGGCTCAGATCGAAGGGGTCGGTCGCATAGGCGAGGATGCCGCCGATCTGCGCGAGCGACTCGAGAATGAGGACGCCGGGCATCACGGGGTGCTGGGGGAAATGCCCCAAGAACCACGGCTCGTTGATCGTGACGCATTTGTGCCCGCGGACCACCTGGCCGGGGAGCACCTCCGTGACGCGGTCGACGAGCAGAAAAGGCCACTTGTGCGGGAGGATCTGCAGGATTCGCTCGATGTCGATGACCGTGGGCACAGCTTGGGTCACTCTTCGCTCCTGTTCTTGAGCCGCGCGCGGCGGTAGCTGACGGCGAGGCCGCGCAGCCACTTGGTTCGCTCCACCGCAGGGTACCCTCCCACGACGGCGCCCGCGGCGATATCTCCAATGACTCCGCTCTTCGCGGCCACGCGCGCCCCTGGGCCGATGTGCACGTGATCGGCCACGCCGGCTTGGCCGCCGAGCACACACGAGCGCCCGATCACGACCGAGCCCGCGAGCCCGACCTGCGCGCACAGGAGCGCGTCCTCACCCACCTCGGAGTTGTGGCCGACGTGGACGTGGGAGTCGAGCTTGGCCCCGCGCCGAACCCACGTCGGCCCGAGCGTTCCCGCGTCGATCGTGCAGCACGCGCCGATCCACACGTCGTCCTCGATGACCACCCCGCCGAGCTGGGGGACGTGGTCGTACCCGCCGTCGGCGCGGCCGAGGAAGCCAAACCCCGGCGCGCCCAGCACCGTCCCCGGCCCCACGCGCACGCGCGCCCCCAGCGTCACGCCCGGGTAGACGACCGCGGTGGGCGCCACGACGGTGCCCTCCCCGGGTGGCGTCGTGAGGTCGTCCACCTCCGCCTCGCGGAGCAGCTCCGCGACGACCTCCATCGGGCGCGGGTGCACCCACGCGGGCAGGTCCCCGAGCCGTGCGCTCCCCTGCTCTTGGAACACGGACTCGGAGACCAGCAGCGACGCGCCTGCCTCGCCGACCGCCAGCGCGTGCGGGACGAAGGCCGCGCGCGTGAGCGGCACGAGAGCGCCGGCCCAGGCGCGCGAGACCGCCGCGACCCCGGTCACCGTGACGGTGACGGTCGGCGGGGTGGGACAGCGCACGAGGCGGCCGCCAAAGCGGTGCGCGAGCGTCGCGAGCGACGAGGGCGCGATGCGGATTCGGGTGGATGCGGGGAGCATCCGCTCGAGGGCTACTTCTTCGGAGGCGCCGCCGGGGCCGCCCCACCGCCGCCGCTGTTGTACGCCTGGATGGCGCGGTCCGTCAGGTCGAGGTCGGTGCGCACGTACGCGGTCGTGTTCTTGTCGATCACGACGTCGATGTTCTCGGTCGTCGCGATGCGCTTGATGATCGCCATCACCTTCTCGATGACCGGCTCGGTGAGCTCCTTCTGCTTCTTCTCAAGCTCCTTGTTGTATTCCATGAAGACCGTCTGAAGGTCGATCATCTGCTTTTGCCACTCGTCGACGCGCTTCTGCAGCGCCTCCTTCGAGAGCACGCGCGACTGGCGATCGATCTCTTCCTTCTGCCGCTGGAGGTCCTTCTGCTTCGCGTCGAGCTGCTGCTGACGGCTCTCGAAGAGCTTCTTCAGCGTGGCCTGGGCGCGGAGGCCGTCCTCGGTCTGCGCGACGGCGCGCTGCACGTCGATCACGCCGACGCGGACGGGCGCGGTCTCGGCCTGCGCAGGGGTGGCGGTAGTGAGCGCCAGAGACACGACGAGCGCAGAGGCGAGGCCGGCGACGGCCGAGCGGAACGAACGGTGGGACATCGGAGGGTCCTTTTCAAAGCGCAAGCAGAAGGCTGCCCGGGTCGGCGATCTCGGGCTTGCGTGATGGGCTCAGGGCAAGTAGCCCGCCACGGGCGGTCAGGTCAAGGCGGCCAGGTCAAGGGGCCGGCAGAAATGCACGCCCCGCGATCGAAGGGCCTCCGCGGTCGTAAACGCCGGTTCACGGCGCGCCGTACCTTGGCGCTCACGTCGCCTGGAACGAGCGCCGCGACGCCGGGTGAATGCCGGCGGGATCGCGGCGCGGCCCCCGCCCGCAGGCGATGGCACGAGAGTTGATAGGCGAGCGTTGCTAGGATGTGTCGAATCCCGGGCTGGGCGCCGGGGCGGAGGCTGCGATGTCACTCGGCAAGATTGCGATTTTCTCGTTCATCGGCCTCGGTTCGGCGCTCGCGTTCGCGAGCGGGTGCGGCCCCGCCGGTGGAGACTCGTACTATTGCGACGACAAGGGCTGCTACACTTGCGACGGCCTCGGCTGCGCGAGCGTGCCTCCACCCACCAAGGCGCCCTGCCAGAGCAACGCGGTCTGCGGCGCCGACTCGGTGTGCACGACCGACGGGTGCGCAAAGAAGTGCGCGACCGACACGGCCTGCCCGCGCGGTGAGGTCTGCCAGGCGAACGTGTGCGTCGCGCCGACCACCACGGTCCCGCCGAAGCCGCGCGAGTGTAGCCAGCGCAGCGACTGCGCGGGGAACGCCACCTGCGTCGCGGGGCAGTGCCAGGCTTGCGGCGGGGCGCTCGGCCCCTGCGCGTGCGCGACCAAGACCGACTGCACGGGCACCGACGTGTGCGTCGCGGGGAGCTGCACCCCAAAGGCGTCGACCTGTACGTTCTCGAGCGAGTGCGGGGGCGGCCTCGTCTGCGCCGACGGCCAGTGCCTCGCCGGCTGCGACGCCACGAAGCCCTGCGGGTCCGGCACGCAATGCGAGCGCGGCGTCTGCAAGCCCACGCCGGGCGGCGGCTGCTCCGCCAGCGCCCCATGCCCGAGCGGGAACCTCTGCGTGGCGGGCACCTGCGCGCCGCAGTGCACGTCCGATCCCCAGTGTGGCGCAGGGAGGTACTGCAACCAGGGCGCCTGTGTGGTCGACACGCGGCCTCAGCCGAACTGCACGGGCGACGCCCAATGTGCGGGGGACGGCAGCGGCCCGCCGCGCCTGTGCCTCGGCGGCTTCTGCAAGTACCGCTGCACGACCGACCAGGGGTGCCGCACGATCGACTCGCGCATCGGGTATTGCGCAGACGACCTCGTGTGCCGCTCGGCGCAAGAGGCCCGCCCCGAGTGCCGGGAGTCGTCGCAGTGCCAGTCCGGCAAGCTCTGCATCGACAACCAGTGCCGCTAGCGGCGCCCTCCGCGCGGCGACTCGGGTCCGCGAGACTCCAACCGACGCGAGTGGTTCGGACGCGCGCCTAGCTAGCTAGGGCGTGGGTGCGTCGGCCTGCACGGTGACCCAGTCGACCTCGAGCGTCTTGCGGACGTGCTCCGCGGCGCGAGCCCCGGCGCCCGGATCCGGCGCGCGGGTCGTGACGCGCGCCACGACCACGTCCTGCCCGGCGCCCAACGTCCACACGTGGAGCGCCTCGATCGTCGCGACGTTCTCGACCTCGAGCAGCGTGGCGCGCACGAGCCCGACGGGGAGGTGCGCAGGGGCGGCCTCGAGGAGCACCACGGCCGCATCGCGGACGAGGCGCAGCGCACCAAACACGAGGATGACCACCACGAGGAAGCTCGCGATGGGGTCGGCCGCGGCCGGCCCCCCGAGCTTCACGATGAGCGCCGCCGCGAGCGCCGCGAGGGAGCCCAGCGTGTCGCCCATGAGGTGAAGCCAGGCGCCGCGCAGGTTCAGGTGATGCCCGTGACCCTTGGCATGCGACCCGTGCTCGTGAGCGTGATCGTGCGCGTGCCCGTGCGAGTGCCCATGGTCGCCGTGGTGCATCGCGCCGTGCAGCAGCCACGCGCTGATGCCGTTCACGACGAGCGCGAGGATGGCGACGACGAGCATGATGTTCCCGCGGGGCTCCTCGTGCCCGCGCAGGTGCTCCACTCCCTCGTGCACGATCTCCGCGGAGGCGAAGAGGATGAGGGTGGCGTTCAGGAGCGCGGCGAGAGGCTCGGCCCGGCGCAGGCCGAACGTGAAGCGCCCGCGCGGCCGCCGCACCGCGAGGCGCATCGCGTAGAGGCTCATGCCCAACGCGAAGACGTCCATGAGCAGGTGGAGCGCGTCCGCTTCGAGCACGGCGCTCTGCGCGACGCGGGCCCCCGCGAACTCCACGACGAAGAACACCGAGACGGTCGCGAGCACCCAGCGCAGTCGCTTCGCCTGCTTTTCCTCCGGGCCCGAGAACGAGGCGGGGGCGTGGTCGTGGCCCGCGTGGTCGTGGCCCGCGTGGTCGTGGCCTGCGGGGTCGTGGCCCGCGGGGTCGTGGCCCGCGTGGTCGTGGTCCGCGTGCGCGTCGTGCTCGTGGCCCGCGGGGTCGTGGCCCGCGGGGTCCGCGTGCGCGTCGTGCTCGTGGTCTGCGGGCGGCGACGCACCAGGGGCGTGGGGGGAGGCGCGGTCGCTCAACGTGGGGCTGCACTATCCGCTCGTCGGCGGTGACGCAATGGGTATCCAGGCGCCAAGGCCCGGGGCCCTCGGTGTTCTACAGGAGGAAGTCCTCGTCGGAGACGCTCCACGTGGACGTGGCGAGCACACTGGAGGTCTCGTCGTCGCGCTCGATGGCCAGGATGTACAATCCGTGGAGGATCGCCGGGTGCGCCTGGATGAGGTTCACGAACTCGGACTCGGGGAGGTGGAGGGTGACCGCAGGGTGAACCGCCACCACGTCGGCGTTGGCCTCGCGCCGGAGCACGACGGCGACCTCGCCGCACACGTCGCCGGGGCCGAGGGTCTTGATGACGAAGGGCTCGCCCCCTTCCTCGTGGCCGATGACGGCGACCTCGCCCGAGGCGATCAGGTGCAGCCCGGTCGCGGTCGCCCCCTCCTCGATGAGCTTGTCGCCCTTCTCGAAGACCCGCGTCTCGAAGCGCTCCACGAGGGCGGGGCGCTCGAGCGGATCGACCGAGAGCAAGACCTTGGAGGTGCGCACGAGGTTCGCGACCATGCGGCGCCGGCAGTGGGCGGCGAGCTCTACGCCCACCTCGGGACGTGTCTCGGCGACGGCCTCGAGGGCATCGCGACGCGCCATCAACAGAATCGAGGGGCGGCACGCCACCACGCTCGCGGCGCGCGGCGCGCGGGACAGGAGCGCCATTTCCCCGAAGAGCGCGCCGTTCGTCAGGCGCGCGAGGGTGACGTCGTCGGCGGTCTCGTCCTTCGTGGAGGCCCCGCGACGAACCTCCAGCTCACCGCGTGCGACGATGTACGCCTCGGCGCCCTCCTCGCCCTCGCGGATGACCTCCTGGCCGGCGGGGACGGTGAACATTTCGAAGCACCCAATGAGCGCGCGGAGGCCCTCGCGCTCGAGGTAGCTGAACAGCGGGAGCGGCGACACGAGGGGCGGCTCGGAGTCGGCAAGCGCCTCGTAGGCGGTCGTGGCGTCGTGGACGATCTCGGTGACCTTGGAGAGCAGCGCAGGCCCCGTGAGGAAGGAGCTCAGCGGCTGGAACTCGTCGGTGCCTGGGAGCGGAGGGGGCGGCGCCGCCGAGTCGCTGAGCCGCGGCGAGCCGAGGCAGAACGCCCCGGCGATCTCGTCGAGCATGGCCGAGACGTCGGTGCCAAGAGTGCGTAGGTCGCCCACGGCGGCGACGGCGAGCGGCAGGTTGCCGGCGTCGATCGCGCGCTTGATGCCAAGCTCGAACCCCTCGATGGCGGCCTCGGTGCGGCCCGCGTCCGCCAGGAGGCGGCACGTGAGGATGAGTGCGCTCGGCACAGACGCGTCCTGCTTCACGACCGCCGCCGCCCACCGGAGCGCGGCCTCGCGCTCGCCCGCGAGCAGGAGCCCGAGGGCGCGATCGAGGGGCGTGTCGCTGTTCGCGCTGCCGGGCAGGTCGGGGGGAGCCGTTCGCATGGTCGGGGGACAGACTACACGAAGGCCCGAGGGGCACGCCAACTAGCCGGACAATTCACGAGGCTCGTGCCACGAGGCGACGAGACCGCAGCGGAGAGCCCGCACCGCAGGTCCGTGGCGTATTGTCCGTGCTCCGCGGGTCCGTGGCGCGCGGTACGAGCCCTGCGGCAAGAGGATTCGGATGGCTCGCGCCGACCGAATCAGACGGTTCGGTGGCCGAGCTCTAGTCTCCTGGAAGCGTGATCCCTTCCAGAAGTCGCGCGGCTCGGCCTTTCGCCACAAGGGACGAGGGGTGCCTTTTGGGGCGGGAGGATACTCTGTTCAGGTCGGCGTTCTCGCGCGGTCACACGAAACCACTGTCCCCTGAGCGCAAAGCGCCGCCTCCACCGCGCGGAACGACGTCCAGTGAGGACGGGCCCGCCGCCGCCGAAAACGGGACACCCCCTCGCTCCTCGGAATGACACCGAAGACCGGACTTCTGATACGAACCTCGACTCCAGGGGACTAGTACAGCGACGCGTCGGCCGGCTGCGCGGGTCTCACTCGAGCCATCACGCCTCGGTCAATCGTCGTCGTTCCCGTGGCTCGCGTGCGATGACCGCCCGATCACCGCGCTCACGGCGCTCGCCGTGGCCTCCACGAGCGGCAGCACCTTGGGATAGTCCATGCGGGTGGGGCCGATGACCGCCACCGAGCCGGAGCTCCGAACGCCGCTCGTGAAGGCCGCTCGAACGATCGCGAGCTGCCCGCCGCCGAGCTCGCCAGCCTCGCGGCCCACGACCGCCGTGGCGCCATCGGCCGCGAGCGTTTGATCAAGGAGATTTACCAGTCGCTCGGTCTCGTCGAGCGCGGACACGGCCCCCTTCATTTCGCTCGGATCGCCGAAGCCAATTTGCTCCAGCAGCTTGCCCCGCCCCTCGATCACCACCTCGACCGCGCGGTCCGCGCCGACGCTCGCCACGGCCGCCTCACCGAGCTCGAACGCCTGCTTTCGGAGCGCGTCGTGCTGCACGCGCTCGGTGGCGAGGCGCCGCGCGAACAGCTCCTGCAGCTCGCCGAGCGACCGCCCCTCGCTCACGTCGTCGAGCAGCGTGTGGATCTTGCCGAGGGTGTCTTCGTCGACCTGGGCGCGGAGGAAGCGGTTCTGGACCTCGCCGTTCGACATGACGAGCACCGCGAGGACCTCGCCGGGGAGCGTGCGGATGAAGCGGAGGTGCTTCAGCGTGAGGGTGTCGGGCCGGGGCGCGACGACGACGGCGGCTGAGCCCGTCAGCTCGGAGAGGAGCCGGCCCGTCTCTCGCATCAGGCTCTGGTTCGGCGACACGTCGCGGAGTCGGCTGCGGATCCGCTCGTCGTCGACCTTGGACACCTTCTGCACCTCCATGAGGGCGTCGATGAACAGGCGGAACGCCTTGTCGGTGGGCACGCGCCCCGCGCTCGTGTGGGGCTGGTGCAGGAACCCGGCCTCCTCGAGGTCGGCCAGCACGTTGCGGATACTGGCAGGCGACAGCTCGATGCCGCGCTTGGAGAGCGTGCGCGAACCGACGGGCTCCCCCGTCGCGACAAACTCGGTGACGGCCGCGTAGAGGATCTGCCGGGCGCGGAAGCTGAGCTCGCTCATGTGGGCACAAATCAGCATACCAGCTCGGCCGCGGGCGCGCCCCGCTCCGACGCGGGTTTTTGCTGCGCGCCGGCGGGGTGATAGGCTCCGCGGGTGGCGAACTGGCGGTCCATCGGCGCGGTCGCGTCGCTCGTCGTGACGGCCGCGGCGTGCTCGCCGCGGACCGGGCCGCACCCGCAGGTGCAGGGCGAGGCGCCCCGCGGGGACGCCTCGCCAGGGTCGACGTCGCCGCCGCCACCGAACGCGGCACCGCCGCGAGGCGTCGCGCCCGCACCAGCCGCACCAGCCGGGCCAGCCGCGCCGCCCGCGCCGCCCGCCCACGCGCCATCCGCCCCCGTGGAGGCCGGGGCCCCGCGCGAGCCCGAGCCTGAGCCGTCGGAAGACGAGACCCATGCCGAGCCCCCCGCGAGCGAGGGCTCGGGCTGGCTGCCTCGGGTGAGCGCGCCGCCGGAGGTGCCCGTGGACGCCGCGAAGACCCCGGCCGTGCGTTACGCCGGGCTTGGTCAGGCCTCGTGCGAGGCCGAGCTGCACCGCCGGAGGATCCCGTTCTCGCGGGTCGACTCTGCGCGCGGGGTCCTCGCGCCCGTTCGCCTTCGAGGCCCGGTGGGCGGCGTGGTGTACCGCTCGCAGGTCGCCGAGCGGAACCGCGCGACCTCCCCTTACGAGATCTTCGACTGCCGGTTGGTGCTCGCCCTCGACGACCTCTCGAAGCTCCTCCAGAAGATGGATGTATCCGAAGTCATTCACTATTCCGCGTATCGTCCGCCGCCGCGACGGGGGTGGGTGCCGGGCCGCGTCGGCTCGCGCCATAGCGGGGCGCTCGCGCTCGACATCGGGCGGCTCGTGAAGCGCGACGGCACCTCCCTCGACGTCGAGAAGCACTTTCACGGGCGCATCGGGTCGCGCACCTGCGGCGGCAGCGGCCCCGCGCCGGCGACCCCCGAGGCGCTCGCGCTGCGGTCGCTCGTGTGCGACGCCGCGGCGGCCCACCTCTTCAACGTGATGCTCACTCCCAACTACAACTGGCCCCATCGAAACCACTTCCACGTCGAGGTGACCTCGGGCGTGCGGTGGTTCATCGTTCACTAGCATTACGGCGAGAGGTTCCCTCCTCGCTACGCAGTTCGCTGCGCGAACGGAAGTCGTGCTAGCCTTGTCTCGTAGGGGCCGCGAAGGCGTTGCGCTGGCCCAGGGGCAATGCAAAGCTGACCTCATGAGCAACGGCGGCCGCGACCCCCTCTCGCCTTCCGGTGCTCGGCCACCGCCGGACGCGGCCGACGACGACCGGGACGCCATCCTCTCACGCCGCGCGCGGTTCGTGGCCGCTGCGCTCGCGGGTCTGGCGGGCAGCGCCGTGGCCCTCGCGTGCAGCACCGAGTCGCCGCCCTCGCCGGACACCGCGCCGCAGCCCTGCCTGAGCCCCCAGTTCGACAGCGGCACGCCGCCGGTCGACGCCCGCGACGCGACCACGCCCGACGCCTCCGACAGCCGGAGCGACGCCGACGCCAACGACGCCGCCCCGCTCCCCTGCCTGAAGGTCGCGCCCGACGCCTCCGACGCCGCGCCGCTCCCCTGCCTGGCGCCGCCACTCGACTCCGGACGCTAGCGTCTAACATCTTGAATCCCTTCGACTTTCACGATTCTCGCCGCATGTCGCGTCGCCCCTCGTCGGACAGATGACGCGCGCGCGCCCCGCGACGACCTACGAAGAGCTCGCGTTCTTGGCGCTCTCCCACGTGCCCGTCCCGCGGAGCGCCGACCCGATCGCGCGCGCGGCCCAGCTCCTGCCGACGGCGCGCGCTTCGCTGGTCGCCGCGGGGCACGTGTTCCGCGAGGACCGCGCCGCGCTGGGGGCGCTCGCCGCGAGCGGGGTGCTCGCGTGCCAGGCCTTGCCGCGCCTCTTTCGCGACCTCGCGCAGCTCCGCGCGACCGGGGCGCGAGGGCTCGCCGACCTCGCCGCCGGCGACGTGGCGCGCCCGGAGGTCTTGCGCGCGCTCCGGGCGAGGGACGCGCGGCTCGCCGAGCTGCTCTTCTGTGGCATGCAGCTCGCCGCGCCGCTCGTGGCCACCGCGCTCGCCGACCGGGACCGCGCCGAGGCCGACCTCGACGCGCTACAGAGCGCGCTCTCCGCCCTCGCGACGTGGGCGCCCGGCCTGCGCTCCGCGGGGACCATCGTGCTCACGCGCGCGCTCGGCGCCTCGGGGCGCGCCTACCGCGATGGCGCCTCGTCGGACGCGCTCGACATTTACGTCGGCGGCGAGCTCCCCGCCGATCGCGCGGCCCTGCTCGCGCTGCACGAGCTGCTCGTCGTGCGCGCCGCGGCGGCCCATGGCCCAGCCGAGCGCGCCGCGCTGGACGCCGCGACGGAGCTGGTCCGAGGATCGCCGTTCGCGGCCGCGCAGAGCGCTCGCCTCGAGGGGCTCAACCTCCGCGAGCTGCCCTCGTCCCGCGAGGTGCGCCAGATCACCTCGGCCCTGGTGGCGCGCCTCGGGAGGTGACGTCTCCTGGCGCGCCGCCGCCGAAGGGCTCGCAGGCGAGCGCCACAGCTGCTATCCTGCGGCGGCGCTCGGTGAGCATGCGACGGTCGCATGGCGGGAGCGCGAAACCTGTCTCGTCAAGCCGGTCGAGGACGCCTGGGCGTCGGGCTCGCCCTTTTTCGAGCGACGAAAGGAGCGTCCGTGAGCCGACCTGGAGCAGACAAGCGTGACAAGGAGCGGCAGCGCCAGCAGCGCGCGCGCGACAAGGCCGCCGACCGTGAAGTACGAAAGCGCGAGAAGGCGGAGCGGGGCGACGCGCCCGCCGGCGAAGACCCCGACATCGCGGGGATTGTCCCGGGCCCGCAGCCGATCTTGGAGTAGCGCGCGCCGCGAGGCCAGCGCTGGGCGCGAGCCTCCCTGCCCCTGGCGACGAGGCGCGCACCGGACGGCCGCCGAGAGTCAGGCCAGCGGGAGTCGTGTGCGAGGTTTCGCTACCTGCGGCGCACCTCGAGACTCCGCGGGTCGTTCGGGCGGGCTTGGGGCTTCGAACCGGGCCGACACGTAAATGACCTCGTCGAAGGGCTCGCTGTGGACCCGGCCGTCGGCCCCGCGCCGCACCCGGAAGAGGCGCTGCCCTTCGCCGTCGGCCAGAGGGGCGACCAGCGTCCCCTGCCCCAGCGTGGCCTCGGCGCACCAGAGCGCCGGCAGCTCCTCGGCGCAGAAGCCCACCACGACCGCGTCCCACGGACCGCCCTCCCACGCGGAGGCGGAGAAGGCGCTGCCCGCCACGAGCTCGGCGTTCGGGAGATCGCAGAGCGCGGGTCGCCCGGCGGCGACGAGCTTCGGGTCGAGCTCGACGCCGCGCACGAAGCCCGTAGGCCCCACGAGCCTCGCGAGCAGCGCGGTGCCGTATCCTGTGCCCGCGCCTAGGTCGAGGACGCGAGCCCCAGGCCGCACCCCCGCGAGCGCGAACGTGCGCGCGTACGCGTGCATGGCGCTCACGGTCGCCGCGCCGGTGCGGTCGAGGGCCAGCGGGCGATCTACGACGCTGGCGCGCGCGGCGTCGAGCGGCGCGTGGAGCTCGCGCCGGACGCAGAGGAGCGCGTCGCGGATGGCGGGCTCGAACGGACCATGGCGCGCCTCCGAGCGGCGCACCTCCGCGCCGCGCAGCTCGGCGCAGAGCGTGGCGAGGCGCTCGTCGCCCGCGCGCTCGACGAGCGCCGCGGCGCCTTGGCCCGTGTACTTTCGCCACGCGTAGTACCGATCCAGGTACGCGAGGCGCGTGTCCGCCGAGAACTGCTCGATCTGGCCTTCGACCGCGCGGAGGAAGTACGGCCGCGAGGGCCCGCGGTAGTCGAAGCGCTCCGGCATCTCTCGCAGGATGGGCGCGAACTCGGACTCCATGAGCGCGTCGCGCCGCAGGTACGTGAGCTCGCGCGACGGGTCGACCCACTCGGACAGGAACGCCTGGTCTCCGTCGCGCCACCACTCGGGGCGATGGACGACGGTGCCGAACCTCGCCTCGTATTGGCCACGCTCGTCGTCGATCGGCGAGCCCGGGTAGTAGCGGAACGGGTCGACCGACAGAAAGCCGGTCGTTCGGGCGGGGCCGAGGAACAGGCGCCGCATGTACGCGGCCGAGCTCCGCAGCGACTCCTCGGTCTCCCCCGGGTGACCCACGATGACGTTCGCGCCCCACGGCACCTCGAGCTCGGCGGCGCGCTCGGACACCGCGACCATGCGGTCGAGGTAGTCGTGCAGGCGACCCGCCTTGCGGATGATGGAGAGCATGCCCGGATCGCCCGACTCGAGGCCGAAGCCCGGGGCGCAGTTCGCCGCCTTGAAGAGGCGTAGATCCTCGTCGTCGACCATGTCGACGCGGATGAGGAGCCAGTTCTTCAGCGACGGGAAGTCGCGCTCTGCAAGCTTCGAGAGGAACCCGCGCCGCCAGGCCTTGGGCATGCCGAAGAGCGCGTCGGCGAAGTAGACGGTCCACGTCTCCAGCCCCAGGAACGCGTGGAGCGCCTGGAGCTCGGCGAGCGCGCGGTCGACCGAATAGCCGCGCCAGCTCACCTCTCGCTTCGCTTTTTCCATGCAGAATGCACAGTCAAAGGGACAACCGCGGGACAGGTAGATCTCGACCTGGCTCGCCACGCGCCGGGCGACGCTGCGGTAGCGCTCGAGCACCGACCAGTCGGTCTCCGGCAGGTCGTCGAGCACCTCGATGGGGTCGGGGCCGAGCACGCGCCCGCGCATGGGCTCGCCCCCGACGACCGACGCCACCACCTCGGCGAGCGGCCGCTCGCCCTCCCCCACCACGGCGACGTCGAACGGCGAGCCGTCGTAGACGAAGTCGCCGGGCCGCGCGCTCACGTGGTAGCCGCCCGCCACGATCACCGTCCGAGGGGAGATCCGCCGCGCGATCTCCGCGAGGGCGACGAGCGGCAGGTAGTCGAAGGACGAGTAGCACGAGAGGCCGACCACGTCGTACCCGGCCCCGCCGGGGCCCTCGAACAGCCGCGTGAAGTCGACGCGGCCGAGGGCGCGCTCGCACGCGAGATCGACCACCGTGACGTCGGCGCCGGCGCGCGCGCGGAGATAGCTCGCGAGGCCCACGAGCTGGGGCACGCCGAAGTTGCCCGCCGCGGCGCCCTCCGAGCCCGGGAAGAGCAGGAGGACGCGCGGCCTCACGCGGTGAGGCCCTTCCGCCGCGCGAGGCGCCCCGCCGGCACGAACGCGGGGCCGCCGCCGCGCGCGGCCCGAAGGCTCGCGGAGAAGTCGGGATCGGTGTGCTGGGCGACGAACGGATCGAGGCCGCGACGCTCCGCGACGGTCGCCGACGCCGCGCCGCAGCCACCAATGCAGGATGCACGCATCGGGCACGGCGCGCAGAACTCGGGGGTGACGTCGCGGTACCGCGACACCTCCGCGGAGGTGACGGCCGCGTCGAAGCGCTCGCCCTGGTCGGTGTGGGCGACGACGTCGGTGTGGAGCGTGCAGTTACGGAGCTTGCCGTCGGTGCCGAGGGCGAACTCCTGCGCCTCGGTGCCGATGGGGCACGACGAGAACCGAACGGAGGGGAACTGAGCGGTGTCGACCACGCACGGGGGCACCGGCATCGTCACCTGCACGGTCGCGCGACCGGCCTTGGCGAAGGGCTCGGCCGCCTCGAGCGCCACGAGCAGCTCGCTCCGCGAGGGCAGCAGCTCGGCCACCTGCTCGGCGGCGTAGCCCGCGGGCGAGTAACGCGAGAGGGCTACCTGGCTCACGCCGAGCGACTCGAAGAGCTCGAGGATCGCGCCGACCTTCGCGGCGTTCTTCCGGGTCACGACGACGCAGCCCGAGACGCGGACGCCGGCCTTCACGAGCGCGCGGATGCCCGCGAGCGTGGGCTCGAAGTGACCCGGGCCGACGTGCTCCTCGTGGAGCGCGGCCTCCGGCCCGTTCAGCGTGATCTGCACGAAGTGAGGCCGATGGGGCGCGAGGCGCGCCGCGTGCGCCTCGGTCACGAGGCCGCCGTTGGAGATGATGATGGCGCGGAGCCCGTGCGTCGCGAGGCGCTCGAGCACCGTGTAGAGGTCGGCCCGCGCGAGCGGCTCACCGCCGGTCAGCGTGACGTGGTCCCACTCGACCTCGGTCGCCGCGCGGTCGATGAGCGAGAGGAGCGTCTCGGTCGGGAGGGCCTGCGCCTCCTTCTTGTCGCCGCGCCAGTCGTTGTAGCAGTAGCCACACTTCTGGTTGCAGTAGCCGGTGAGCTCGATCGCGAGCGAGTAGCGCTTCGGCCTCATCGAGAGAGCCTCACGCCGCGCGCCGCTCGGGTCAAGCGCGGCCTTCGTCGAGTCCCGGCGTTGGTCGAGTCCCAGGCGCCACCGAGAAGAAAAGGTGGTAAAGCCCGGCCATGACGCGCCCCTCGGTGGACACGAAGCGGCCCGAGCGAACCCTCGGCGAGCACCCTCTCGGGCTCTATGTCCTGTTCTTCACCGAGATGTGGGAGCGCTTCTGTTACTACGGAATGCGCGCGCTCCTCGTCTACTACATGACGAAGATGCTCTTCCTACCGGAGAACGTGGGGAGGATCGCCGGGCACTCCGTCATGGTCGCGGCGCTCTCTCGCGTGTTCGGCGAGATGTCGTCGCAGGCGCTCGCGTCCCAGATCTACGGGCTCTACACAGGCCTTGTGTATCTTACACCCATCGCGGGTGGCTATTTCGCCGACCGTCTCCTGGGGCAGCGCAAGACCGTGGTCATCGGGGGCGTGCTCATGGCGCTCGGCGAGTTCCTGATGATGTCGCCGCGCTGGTTCTACGTGGCGCTCCTGTTCCTCATCGTGGGCAATGGCTTCTTCAAGCCCAACATCTCCACGCAGGTGGGAAACCTCTACACGAAGGGCGATCCTCGCCGCGACCGCGCCTTCATGATCTTCTACGTGGGCATCAACCTCGGCGCGTTCATGTCGCCGTTCGTGTGCGGCACCCTAGGAGAGAGCAAGGACTACGGCTGGGCCTGGGGCTTCGGGTCGGCGGGCGTCGGGCTCCTGCTCGGCCTGGCTATCTACCTCGCCGGACAGGGGATGCTGGCGCCCGACAGCGTGATGAAGAAGAAGGCCGCGCTCGAGGAGGCCTCGAAGGAGCCAAAAGAGTCGCTCTATCGGGAGGCCGCCGAGCGCTCCAAGGCGCCAGTCGATCCCACGCAGAAGAAGGCCTCCGACGGCTCCCGCATCGGCGCCCTGCTCGTGCTCTGCGCGCTGAACGTCGTGTTCTGGGGCGTGTACGAGCAGCAAGGCAACACCCTCGCCCTGTGGGCCGACAACAACACGAACCGCTTCATCGGCTCGTGGGAGGTGCCGGCGTCGTGGTTCCAGGCCGTGAACCCGGCGATGATCTTCCTCTTTACGCCGTTCATCAACGCGCTCTGGCGGCGCCAAGCCAGGCGCAAGAAGGAGCCGACCAGCGTGACGAAGATGGCCATTGGCTGCTTCCTCCTCGGCATCTCGTTCCTCGTGATGATCGGCGGCGCGCGCGTGGTCGACTCGGGCCGCCAGGCGAGCATGGGGTGGTTCGTGGGGTGCACGGCGATCCTCACGCTCGGGGAGCTCTACCTCTCCCCCGTGGGGCTGTCGCTCGTGACCAAGATTAGCCCGCCTCGCATCGTGTCGCTCATGATGGGCATGTGGTTCGTGTCGAGCTTCTTCGGCAACTACATGTCCGGGCTGCTGGGCACTCTGTGGGAGAAGATGTCGAAGGGGTCGTTCTTCCTCATGCTCTCGGGGCTGTCCATCGCCACCGGCGTCGTCATGCTCCTCCTCATGGTTCCGCTGAAGCGCGCCATCGGCGACGAGAACGCCACCGACGAAGACGACGCGGAGCCGGCGGCGTGAGGCGGGCCCCGCGATGAGCCCCGCGGCCTCGATCGAGGAGCGCCCGTCGCGCGCGCGCACGGCCCTGCTGCTCGTGGTGCTCGCCGTGCTCCTCGCCCTCGCCGGCCGCCGCTTCGGTCGAGGGATCTTGTACCGTTTCCGGCACGTCGAGCCGAAGATAGTGCCCCACGAGGGCGCGTCGGTGCTGCCCGTCGAGCGGCACTCGCACGCGCCGGGCGGCGTGCGTGAGACCGGCGGCTCCCTGCGGGTCGCGGGGCGTGACCGCACCTACGTACAGCTCACCCCCGTCGGAGCGAAGCGCGACGCGCCGCTCCCGCTCGTGCTCGTCCTCCACGGCGACGGCGGCTCGGCCGACGGCTTCCACAACGGCTTCTTCTTCGAGCGGGCGACGGGCGACGAGGCGATCGTGGTCTATCCCGACGGGCTCCGTGCCACCTGGGACCTCGACACGCGCGCGGGGGCGGCACCCGACGAAGGCAACCCCGACATCGCGTTCCTCGAGGCGCTCGTCGACAAGGTGGCCCTGAGCGCGCCGGTCGACAAGACCCGCGTCTTCGGCACGGGATACTCGAGCGGTGGGTTCCTCGTGAACCTCACCGCGTGCGAGCGCCCCGATCTGTTCCGCGCGATCGCGACGAACGCGGCCGGCGCGCCCTACCAGCGCGCCGAGTCGTGGCCCAACGGCTTCACGAAGTGCAAGGGCCAGCGCCCGATCCCGATGATGGCCCTGCACGGCACACACGACTTCGGCGTCAGCTTGGACAGCGGCGCCTTCTCTGCCCAGTACTGGGGCTACGTGAACGGGTGCGATCTGGGCGTGATGGAGACCACCGGGTATCCGGAGTGCCACGCGTACAAGTGCCCCAAGGAGCGCCCCACGCTGTTCTGCAAGGTCGACGGTCTTGGCCACTGGGTGTGGGACCGCGCGGCGGAGGCGACGTGGACGTTCTTCCTGCGCGCACCGCCCCGATGAGCGGCCCCGAAGATCCCACGCGGCGCCTCACGCTCGTGGCCATTCTTCTGTCCACGTTCCTCGCGGCGATGGAGGCGACGGTGGTGGCCACGGCCATGCCGAGCGTGGTCGCCGACCTGCACGGGCTTTCGCTCTACGGCTGGGTGGGTGCAGTCTACATGCTCTCATCGACCCTCACGATGCCGCTCTACGGCAAGCTCGCCGATCTGTACGGCCGCAAGCCGGTGCTCCTCTCCGCGCTCGGGATCTTCGTTCTCGGATCGGTCGCGAGCGGGCTCGCCCCCACCATGGCGACGCTCGTCGCGTTTCGCGCCGTCCAGGGCGTGGGCGCCGGCGGCATCCAGCCCATCGCGCTCACCATCGTGGGCGACCTCTACCGGCCGGAGGAGCGCGGGCGCGTGCAGGGCCTCTTCGGCGCGGTGTGGGCGGTCGCGGGCACGTCGGGTCCACTCCTCGGGGGGCTGCTCGTGCGGGCCCTGTCGTGGCGTTGGGTGTTCTTCGTCAACGTGCCCTTCGCCCTGCTCGCGGCGGCCCTGCTCTCACGCGTATTCCGTGAGCGCGTCACGCCGAAGAAGGTCGCGTTCGACTTGCTGGGCAGCGCGCTGCTGGCGTGCGCGGTGGTGCTCGTGCTCGCGGGCACGAGCCGAGTGATGCCGCTCGTCACGCTGCCGCTCGGCGCGGTGCTCGCGGGGCTCTTCTTCGCGGTCGAGCGGCGCGCCATCGATCCCGTGTTGCCGCCGAAGCTCCTCGGGCTCCCGGTCATCCGCGCGTCCAACGCCAGCAGCGCGGTGCTCGGCGCGCTCGTGAGCGGCACGGTGAGCTACCTGCCCCTCCACGAGCAAGCCGTGCTCGGCGCCTCGCCGACCCAGGCCGGGATGGCGCTCGCGCCGATGCTGGTGTCGTGGCCTCTCGCCTCGACCCTTGCGGGCAGGGCGCTCCCCAAAGTGGGGTATCGACCGCTCGTGCGCGCGGGCTCGCTCGTGAGCGCCGCGTCGTCGGCCCTCTTGCTTGCGGCGCTCCACGCGCGCGCGGGCCTCGCCGCGCTCGGGGCGTGCGTGGCGCTCCTCGGCGTCGGGCTCGGCGTCACGAGCGTGGCCGCCATGATCGCCGTGCAAGAGAGCGCCGCCTGGAGCGAGCGAGGTGTCGCGACGGCGAGCAACATGTTCTCCCGGACGATCGGCGGAGCCCTCGCGGTCGGCGGAATGGGCGCGATCATCGCGGGCGCCGTGGGCGCCCACGCCTCGCCCAAGCTGCTCAACCAGCTGCTCGGGCCGGAGCGCGGCAAGGACCTCGCGCCCGAAGTCATCGCCACGCTCGGCGACGATCTCGCGGCCGGCGCGGGCCAGGCGTTCGCCGTCCTGGTCGGCCTCGCGGTGGTGGGCGCGCTCGTTGGGCTCGCGTTCCCCCGAATGCCGCCGCCCACGCGCCCCGTCGAGGGCGGCGGGGCCGGCGAGGTCTAGACCGAGGCGGGCGTCGCCCGTGATAGGAACGCGGCATGTCTCTCGCGCCGAGTCCCCTGCTGCGTGCCTCCCTCGCCTTCGCGCTCGTGCTCGGCGCTTGCGCCCCTCCGGCCGCGGCTCCGGCCCCGACGACCGCGACGCCAGCGCACGCGGGGCACGGGGGCCACGGGGGCCACGGCGGTCACGCCGGTCACGGCGGCCACGCCGGCCAGGGCGCGAGCGCCCCCGAAGACGACGCGCTCGAGGCCGTGCGGCGCGCGCACGGAGGCGCCGGGCCGTGGGCCGTGTCGGGCTTCCGGATGGGCACTTACGCGCTCGCGAAGCTCGGTCTGCCGCGAGGCAGCTTCGATCTCGACGTCACGCACGAGAGCCCGAGCGAGGTGCAGTACAGCTGCGTCGCCGACGGCGCGGCGGCGGCCACGGGCGCGAGCCTCGGCAAGCTGAACCTGCGCGTCACCCCGGCGACACGCGAACAGGTAAAGACCATTTATCAAAAGAAGAGCACCGGCGAGCGCGTCGTGCTGCGCCCCACGGCCGCCTTCGCTTCGCGCTTCGCCAATGTCCCGCGGGAGCGGCTCGGCGAGGCCGGTCGCGCTGTGCTCGCGCTGCCCGACGCCGACGTGTTCGAAGAGGTCCGCTGAGGCCGCGCGGTCGCCGGCGCCCGGCGAAGGAGCCCGCTGTCAGGGCTTGAGGAACGCGGCCATCGCCACGCAACCTTCGCCCGTGAGCTTCACGACGATGGGCTGGTTCGGCTCGAGCGTGACCTGACGGCTGTCGCTCTCGAGCTCGTCGACCGCGCCAATCGTGGGCAGCTGGATGGCGATCGGGGAGGCCGCGCTGCGCTGGTGCGGGGAGCGGAGTGTGGTCGCCGCCGCCTTCCCGACGAGCACGTCGAGCGAGACGCCGTGGACGCCGTACGCGAGCACGTGCACCTCGGTGCCGCGCGCCGAGCCCGCCAGCTCGATCGAGCGCGCCGACGAGCCGAGCGCCATCACGCGCTTGGCGACCAGCGTGAAGCCGATGGGCTTGCCGTCGGCCAACATTCCCTTCATGCCCGCCTCGACCTCGCCGAGGAGCTTCTCGAGGGCCGCCTGGTGCGCGGGCTCGCAGGCGCCCTTCGCCGCCTCCCCCGCCACGAGGGCGTCGAGCGACGCGGCCTTGGTGGCCTTCGCGTCCTTCCCGTCCGCGTCCGCCTTGGCGGCCGGCGCCGCGGAGGCCGCGGGCTTCGGGGCTTCCGCAGGGGGTGGCGGCGCGCCACCGCACGCCGAGAGGACCGTGAGCGAACCGAGGGCGAGCGAGAACGAGACCGAGAGCGAGGACGAGCGCATGCCACGTCATCGCGCGTTTCGCGGCCAGGGACAAGCGGGGCGCGCGGCTAACGCGGGCAGCCCGCGCGGACCAGCGGGGCGAGCAGCTCCGCGGGCTCGGCGTGAGGGGGCGCTGCACCGAACGCGGGACGGGCGCGATCGAGCACGCGAAGGAACCGGGCCCAATCGCCGGCGCACGACGCGAACAGCCGCGCGAGCTCCGGCTCGCCGGCGCCGTAGGTCTCGTACTGGATGAGCGTGGCGTTGTTCACCCCGCCCTCGCGGCTGCGGTCGCGCAGGGCCGACAGGACGCGGGCCTTCTCCCGGAGCTTCACCGCGGGCGCCACCGGGCTCGCGTACACGGCCTCGAGGCGCTCGTAGGCGGCGCGCATCTCCGCGCCTCGCGCGGCGGCGCGCTGCTCGAGCGCGACATAGGCGCGCTTCTCCGGGGAGTCGTGGCCGAGGGCTTCGTCCAGATAAACGCCCGCCAGGCGATTGCCCACGAAGGACGCGAGGCTCTCGTTCAGCGCGCTCTGGCTCTTGATGAAATACGTCGCGTGCAGCGACTCGTGGAGGATGACGTCGGCGAGCTCCCCCAGGCCCGCCTCGCCCGGCACCAGCATCGTCGATAGGACCGGATCGTTGAACCACCCCAACGTTGAGTACGCCGAGGCGCCGCGGAGATCGACGTCCCAGCCCTCGCCTCGGAGCTCGGCCGCGAAGGTCTGCGCCTCGCCCTCGCGGAACCAACCGAGGTACGGGATGCTCCCCGTGACGGGGAAGCTCCACACCTTGGAGCGAAACGCCAGGGGATCGCAGGCGCTCACCACCCAGACGACAGCGGGGCGCTCGAGGTTCACGTAGTGGGTGTAGCTCGACGTCGCGCGGAGGCCGCGCCGCTCTCCAAAGGCCTTGATGGCGCCCACCCGCGCGAGGAGGGCGCGGGTGCGCGGAGCGAGGTGCCCGCCGCGCACGAGCTCGTCGATCGGGAGCTGGCGGTCGAGCAGCTCGGCCTGGCCGGCCGAGGCCTGCGTCACGTAGCGGAGCTGCGCGCACCCGCCGAGCCCGAGCGCGAGCGACGCCACGAGCGCGAGCGACGCGACGCGCGCGGTCCACTCGGCGGCGAGCGCGCGTGGCCCGGCGCCAAGCGCGCGGGGTCGGGGCGGCCCGCTCAGCGGCAGGGCTCGAGCGCCTTGCGGCCCTCGGTTTCGACGACCTTCTGCGCGGTCACCAGGGGCGCGTCGCCCACGAGGCGGTTGCTTGCATGATACATACGCTCGGTAAACGTGATGGTCGAGGCGCCCTGCGTGCCGGCCTCGCTCGACTCCGCGGGCACGAGGGTGCGCTTCGACGTGCGCTTCATGGTGAGCGGCACGTACCGGGCGCCGTTCACCACGACCTTGCCGCCGGTCTGCTTGGTGAGCCCGACGTACATCACGGCGGTCTTCCAGGTGGCGGTAGAGCTCGAGATGCCCTGGACCTGGTTCGAGACGAAGTTGCCAATCGAGTGCACGACGAAGGCCTCGTGCGCGTCGTTGCGCGAGACCATTCTCTCGTAGGGCTGCGGGACGTGGGGGTGGTTGCCGAACACGATCTTGGCGCCCGCGTCGACGAAGCTCTGCGCGAGCTCGCGCTGGGTGCGGCTCGCCGTGACCTCGTACTCGACCCCCCAGTGCGGCGTGATGATCACCGCGTCGTGGGTCTTCGAGAGCTTGCCTATCGTGTCGAGCACGAACGCTCGATCGCGACCGCAGTTGAGGACCTGCTTCTTGGGATCGGGGATGCCGTTCGTGGCGCCCGCCTCGGTGTTCGAGGCGAAGGAGCAGGCGAGCCACGCGAGCTTGAAGGTCGTGCCCCCCGCCCCGCGCGCCTCGGTGGTGGCGTGCCACTCCGTGGTCGCCACTTCGCCGCCGTCGCCCGTGCCCGTAAAGGGCATCGCGTAGCGCGACATGGCCGTGCGCGTCGCTCGGACGCCGTTGCCGCCCGCGTCGAGCGAGTGGTTGTTGGCGGTAGAGACCACGTCGACGCCCGCCCGCTGGAGCGCCGGAATGACCAGCGGGTTGTAGTTGAACTGGGGATAGCTCGTGTAGGCACGCGAGCCGTCGGCGGCGCCCTCGAAGTTGGCGTAGGTGACGTCGGCCTTCTTGAGGAGCGGCACGACCGGCGCCCAAAGAGACTCGTAGTCCTCGTTGCCGTCGCTGCCGTCGCGCGTGCGCGCCTGATCCTGGAGCGGTCCGTGCAAGAGCACGTCGCCCACGGCGGCGATCGTGACGCGATCGCCGGGGAGGCACGCCTCGTCGAAGGCGAGCGGCGCGGCGAGGAGCGGGGCCTGCGGATCGCGCAACGCCTCGGGGATCTCGGCGGTCTCGGCGGCCCCGTCGAGCTCGGGATCGGGCTCCACGGTCTTCTCGGCAGAGCACGAGAGCGCGAGGGCAGCCATGGCAAGGACGAGCAGCGGGCGCGCAGCGGCGTGGGGGTCTCTCACAGGAGGTCAGATGTACCGCGGCGAGGTGCGCCGGGCAACCGCGGGCTCAGGGCGCGGCGGGCCGGCTCTGGCTCGGGCAGCCACGGTTGCCGCGCGGTCCGGGTTCGATCGGGCAGTGGTCTTCGATGTCGGGGACGCCATCCTTGTCGTTGTCGGGGTCGGGGCACCCATCGGCGTCCAGCCACCCGTCGCGATCCTCGGGCTCGTTGGGGCACATGTCGTCGACGTCGGGGATGCCGTCCTGGTCGTTGTCGGGGTCCGGGCACCCGTCTTCGTCCTGGAAGCCGTCGCGATCCTCGGGCGCGTCGGGGCAGCGGTCTGCGGAGTCGGGAGTGCCGTCCTCGTCCGCGTCGCGGCCGCTCGCGCCGCGCGCCGGGACGAACGCCGTGCTGGGCGGCCCGCTCGACGCGAGCTCGAGCGGCGCGCCGACGGGCGCCGCGCGGGGGTCGGGCGCGGTGAGCGACGGGACCCGGGCGGGGGTCACCGCGCACGCGACGGCGAGGCTGAGGAGGCCCGCGACGAGCACGACGGGCGCGACGAGCGAGGAGCGCATGCGGCATGGTCCAGCTTGAACGCCCTCGTGTCGAGGGCGGCGGTGACGAAGAGCAAGCGCTCATAGGAGTGCTAGGGTGCGCGCCCATGATGCCGCGCGTCCGCCGCTCCGCCGCTCTCCTCACCCTCCTCGCCGCCGTCGGCTGCGGCGTCTCGGGCGAGCCCGCTCCCTCGCGCGCGGCCCGCGCGCCGGGGATCTCCCAGGGCGAGGTCGCCGCCGTCACCGCCGCCGTCGCGCACACCGACGCGCGGCTCGGCGCCCCCTCGTTCCTCTGGCTCACGCGCGCACCCGAAGCCGCTCCGTTCGCAGACGCGGCCGACGCCGCGCGCACCACTCTGCGCGCGCTCCAGCGGCCGCTGCACCTGTCGAGGGCTGCGTTGGGCGCGGTCACCGAGCCTGTGGTCCACGATCTTGGGCGGGGCGCGATCCTCGCGAAGGTGGCGCAGCGGGTTCGAGGTCGGGAGGTGTTCCGCGGCGAGGCGAGCCTCGTGCTCACGCGCGCGCTCGAGCCCGTCGCCCTCACGGGCAGCCTCGCGCCCTCGCTCGACGGGAGCGACGCGCCGTTCGTGGTCACTCCGGAGAAGGCCCTCGCCTTCGCGTACCGGGCGGCGACGGGCGCCGAGCTCCCGCAGGACGCGGCCAGCGCAGCCACGCTCGCGAGCTCCGCGGGAGAGGCAGACACGCGCGCGTTCGTGGGCCACCCGTTCTCCGGGCCGGTGAGGGTCAAGGAGGTTTACTATCCGAGCCGCGACGGCGTGGTGCCCGCGTACCGTGTGGAGCTCTTGCTCGTGTCCGGCCGCGCGCGCTCCGTGGTCGTATCCGCGATCGACGGGGCCGTGCTCTTCACGAACGACCTCGTGCGGAACGAGCAGCTCGAGATCCGCACCTGGGCGAGCGCCGAGACCCTGGTGCCGATGGACGGCCCGCAGGGCAACGCCTTCGTACCCCACCCCACGGGCCGCCCCGACGCGACCAAGCCCGGCGCCGTCGCTCCGCAGCTCGTGCGGCTCCAGAACTTCCCGTTCTCCAAGGGCGATCCGTGGCTGCCGAACGGCGCCACCGAGACGCGAGGGAACAACGTCGACGCGTACGCCGACCTCACCACCCCGAACGGCTTCACGACCGCGACCCGGGACGCGCGCGCGAACGCGTCCGGCGTGGGCGCCCTCGGCCCGGTGTTCGACTGGACGTATGACACGTCGGCGTCGCCCGGGGCGACCGCGGAGTCGATCAAGGGCTCGGTCAATCACCTCTTCTACGTCACGAACTTCCTGCACGACTGGTTCTACGACTCGGGCTTCGACGAGAAGTCGGGCAATCACCAGCAGGACAACTTCGGGCGCGGAGGCAAGGGCAGCGATCGCCTGCTCATCGAGGGACAGGACTACAGCGGTCGCAACAACGCGAACGCAGCGACCCCGGCGGACGGCGTGTCGCCCCGCATCCAGATGTACGTCTTCGCGGGGAAGACCACGTCGAGCCTCGACGTGGAGACGCCGGCGACCCTCGCGGGCTCGCGCACCGTGGGCTCGGCCGGCGCCTTCGGGAAGGACAAGTTCGTCACGCGCGGCGACGTGGCCCTCGCGGTCGACGGGGCCGGCGCCGATCCCAACGACGCCTGCGAGGCGCTCGGCAACACGGCGGCGGTGACTGGCAAGATCGTGCTCGTCCACCGCGGCACCTGCTCGTTCGTCGAGAAGGCCACGCGTGTGCAGGCGGCCGGCGGGATTGGCATTCTGGTCGCGAACGTGGCGTCGTCGGTCTCGCCGACCTCGGCGCCGTACATGGGGGGGCAAGCCTCCGACATCGACATCCCGGCGCTCTCCCTCGCGGTCGTCGACGGGCAGGCGCTCGAGGCGGCGATCCCCCAAGGAGTGGCGGTGACGATGCGCCGGGAGGGCACCTCGGACCTCGACGGCGGGCTCGACACGGCGATCGTGGCGCACGAGTGGGGCCACGTGCTCTCGAACCGCCTCGTCGGCAACGCCGACGGCCTGACCACGAACCAGGCGGGCGGCCTCGGCGAGGGCTGGGGTGACTTCACGGCGCAGCTCGTGATGGTGCGAGCCGACGACGTGACGACACCGCAGGGAGCCAATTGGAACGGGGTGTACCCCACCGGCACCCACGCGACGAGCGGGAGCGGCGACGACTCCTACTTCGGTATTCGTCGACAGCCGTATTCGTCGGACATGACGAAGAACGCGCTCACCTTCAAGCACATCTCCGATGGGGTACCGCTGCCGCGAAACGTGCCCACCTCGTTCGGCGAGGACGGCGGCAACAACTCGGAGGTGCACGCCACCGGTGAGGTGTGGGCCGTGATGCTGTGGGAGGCGTATTCGAACCTCCTGCGGGATCCGCGATACACGTTCCAGGCGGCCCAAGACCGGATGAAGCGCTACCTCGTCCAGAGCCTCAAGGCGACGCCGGTCGACCCCACGCTCCTCGAGGCGCGCGACGCGCTCATCGCGGTCGCGTACGCGAGCGACGAGGGCGATTTCCAGGCGTTCTGGCGCGCGTTCGCGAAACGCGGCGCGGGCGTCGGGGCGACCGGGCCCGACAAGTCGAGCGTTGACAACAAGGGCGCCAAGGAGAGCTTCCTCGTGGGCGGCGATCTGCAGATTGTCTCTGCGGTCCTCACCGACGACGTGGTCAGCTGCGACCGTGACGGCATCCTTGACGCGGACGAGACCGGCTCGATCGAGGTGACCCTCCGCAACTCGGGTGCGACCACGCTCGACAAGGTCGACGCGAAGGTGACCACCAAGAGCCCGGGTCTCGAGCTCGCCGACGGTGGCGCGCTCGCCTTCCCGGCGCTCAAGCCCTTCGCCGTCGCGAAGGCGCGCGTTCGCGTCGTGGCCCGCGGGAGTCGGCCGATCGAAAAGGTGGCGCTCGACGTAGCCCTCACCGATCCGGCTCTCGCCGTGCCGCGCACCATCACCACGACCGTGACCGGGGTGCGCGACGCCGACGAGGTCGAGGACTCCGCCACGACGGACGACGTGCAGACGTCGAACACCTCCTGGGTCGTCAGCGGGAAGGACACGACGGGCACGTCGGTGAAGTGGCGCCGCGTGAAGGAAGGCGCCAGCCAGTTCTGGTCGATTCCGAACGCGGGCGAGCCCTCGGACCACCTGCTCACCTCCGCGCCGTTCGCGGTGAAGGAGGACTCCTTCGGGCTCACCTTCCGGCACCGCTGGGCGTTCGAGTTCTCGACCGAGCGCAGGTCGGACTTCGACGGGGGCGTCGTGGAGATAAGCCTGAACGGCGGCGTCAAGTGGGAAGACATTTCGGCGTATGCGGTGATCAACTACAACGTGACGTTCGTCGACGACCCACGCGGCACGAACCCGCTCAAGGGTCGAAAGGGGTTCGGCCGCATCAGCGAGGGCTACCCGGCGTGGCGCGAGGAGGTGCTCAAGGTGCGCACCGGCGCCGTGGACGACGTGCGCGTCCGCTTCCGCGCCGGCGCGGACGACAACACCGCCGAGGCCGGGTGGGACATCGACGACATCGCGCTCACGGGCGTGGCCACCAAGCCGTTCTGGTCGTTCACGGCCCACCGCGACGCGTGCGACGCCGAGGGCCCGAAGGCCAACGCCGGCCCCGGCAAGACCGTGGGCGCGAAGGAGGCCGTGAAGCTCGAGGGCAGCGCCACGCACCCGAAGGGTCTGCCGCTGACCTACCGATGGGCGCAGATCGAGGGGCCCACCGTGGCGCTCTCGGGCGACACCACCCCCACCCTCGCGTTCACGGCGCCCGACACGCTCGGCGAGACGAAGCTCGCGTTCGCCCTGCGGGCCGACGACGGGGCGCTCCTCAGCAGCGCGTCGCGCGTCGACGTCACGGTGCGGGCCGAGCCGCCCGTCGCCGTGTCGCTCTCGGGCGGATGCAGCGCGGGTCCAGCGGGACAAGGTGGAGGGGGAGTCGCCGGTAGCCTCGCGCTCTCGCTGGCGCTCGCGCTCGTGCGGAGGCGGCGCGGCGCCGTGGTCTGAATGAAGGCCCGCGCACGGCGAGCCCGTCTCCGCGGGCCCGGCTGCTACCTCCCGCGCCGGTCCGCCCGCGAGCCGAAGGCACGAGCGGCACGAGCAGCTCCACGAGCGTGCAGGTGTGCACGGCACGAGCGGCACGAGCAACAGGGCACGAGCCGCTGAGCTCCCTCGTCCGCGCCGGTCGGCGGCCTCCCGTCGTGGCCGGTCGGTCGCCGCTCGCACCTCCCGGCCGGGCGAGCGCCAGGCTCCTGGGCCGCCCGAAGATGCGCCGCTCGCGCCGAAAGTCGACTAGGCTCCCGGGCCCCATGAAGAACGATCTGTTCCTTCGCGCGTGCCGCCTCGAGAAGACCGAGCGCACCCCGGTGTGGATGATGCGCCAGGCCGGCCGCTACATGGCCGAGTACCGCGCCCTCCGCGAGAAGCACAGCCTCCTCGAGATCTGCAAGAACGCCGAGCTCGCCACCGAGGTCACGCTCCAGCCTCTGCGCCTCGGGATGGACGCCGCCATCCTGTTCGCCGACATCCTCCTGCCGCTCGAGCCGATGGGCGCGCCGTTCGAGTTCGCCAAGGGCGAGGGGCCGGTCGTCCACTCGCCCGTGTCGTGCCGGGCCGACATCGAGCGCCTGCGGGTGATCGAGCCCGAGGACGGCCTCGGCTACGTGATGAGCTCGCTCCGCATGATCAAGAAGGAGATCTCCATCCCGCTGATCGGCTTCGCGGGCGCGCCGTTCACCCTCGCGAGCTACCTCATCGAGGGCGGCAAGAGCGCCCACTTCGCCAAGACCAAGGCGCTCATGTACTCCGAACCCGACACGTTCGCGCTGCTCATGAGCAAGCTCGCGGAGGTGGTGAGGCGGTACCTCCGCGCGCAGGTCGCGGCCGGGGCCGACGCCATCCAGCTCTTCGACTCGTGGGTCGGGCAGCTCTCGCGTGAAGACTACGAGGAGCACATTTTCCCACACGTGCGGCACATCCTGGCCGACGTGGAGACCCTGGGCGTGCCGGTCATCCACTTCGGCACGGGCACCCACGCGCTGCTCGACCTGCAGCGCAAGGCCGGCGGCACGGTGCTCGGCCTCGACTGGCGCACGCCGTTCGCCGAGGGCTGGGAGCGCATCGGCCACGATCGCGGCGTGCAGGGCAACCTCGACCCAACGGTGCTCTTCGCCCCACGCGAGGTCGCGGCGCGGCACGTGCGGCGCATCCTCGACGCCGCCGCGGGGCGGCCCGGGCACATCTTCAACCTGGGCCACGGCATCCTCCCCGGGACGCCGGTCGACAACGTCCAAGCGGTCGTCGAGCTCGTGCACGAGGTGAGCTCGCGCGCGGTGTAGCGCCGGGCCACACACCCGGCGCGCCACATGGTGACGCCCCGATCCCAACGCCAAACGCACACTTCCATAGCGAGAGCGAGCTCCACGTGAGAGGTCTCATCGTCATCGTCCACGGCACGGTCGACTCGGTTGCTGAGCTGCCCCAGTTCCTCACCAACATCCGCCGCGGGCACCCGCCGTCGCCGGAGCTGGTCGCCGAGGTCACGCGCCGGTACGAGGCCATCGGAGGCCGCTCGCCGCTCAACGACATCACCCGCGCGCTCACGGTCAAGCTGGGCGCGGCCCTCCGGCTGCCCGCGCGCGCGTGCGGGCGGCTCTTCGCCCCGACCCCAAGCGAGGCCATCCGCGGGCTTGCCGCCGACGTCAGCGCGCTGACCGAAATCGTGGTGCTCCCCCTCGCGCAGCACTCCGCGGCCATCTACCTCGACGCGGTACGAGAGGCGGCGCGGGCCGAGGTCGGGGAGACGGTCCGCGTGATCGGCCCGGGCAACTGGGGGCGCCACGAGGGGCTCTCCGACGCCTTCGCCGCACGGGTCGACGACGCGCTCCGCGGGCTGTCCGACGCCGAGCTCGCGGCGACCACGGTCATCTTCTCTGCGCACAGCCTCCCCGTCGCCGTGGGGCGCGCGGGCGATCCCTACGAAGCGGAGTTTCGCGCGTCCGCGAGCGACATCACCGCGAGGCTCTCTCGCGCGCCGGGGCGCGTGGCGGTCTGCTTCCAGAGCCAGGGCATGAGCGCCGGCCCGGGCGGGCGCCCCATCGAGTGGATGGGCCCCGACCTCAGGGCGGCGTTCGAGGCCGCGCGCGCCGCAGGTCACACGCGCGTGGTCGTGGCGCCCGTGGGGTTCTTGGCGGACCACGTGGAGATCCTCTACGATCTCGACATCGAAGCGCGCGCCTGGGCCTCCGAGCTCTCCCTCCAGTTCTCGCGAACCGCGTCGCTCAACGCCGACGATGCGCTCGTCGACGTGCTCGCCGACCTCGCCCGGCAGGTCATCGATGGGAGCGCGGGCGACGCCCCGCCGAGCCCGCAATGAGCCGCCGCACGCGGGTCGTCGTCATTGGGGGCGGGATCACCGGGCTCACGACCGCGTACGCCCTCGAGCACCTCGCGCCGGAGGCCGAGGTCGTCCTCGTCGAGGCCTCGCCGCGCCTCGGCGGCAACATCGTCACCGACGTGCACAACGGCTTCCTCATCGACTATGGCCCCGACTCGTGGGTGGCCGCGAAGCCCCACGCCACGGATCTGGCCAGGGAGCTCGGGCTCGGCGACGAGCTCATCGAGACCATCCCTGCGAACCGTAAGGTGTACATTGCACACAACGGGGCGCTCCACTCCATGCCCGAGGGCGTGCTGCTCGGCGTCCCCACGGAGGCGTACCCCATCGCGGTCTCCGAGCTGTTCACGTGGGACGCGAAGCTGCGCATGGGGCTCGAGCTCGTCGTGCCGCCGCGCGCGTGGCACGACGGCGAGGACGAGACCGTCGGCGCGTTCCTCGAGCGCCGGTTCGGCGAGCAGCTCACCGAGCGCCTCGCCGGTCCGCTGCTGGGCGGCATCTTCGCGGGGGACGCCTATCAAATTTCCGTGCGGGCCGCGTTCCCGCAGCTCGTGGCGGCCGAGAAGACTCACGGTTCGCTGATCCGCGCGATGCGCGCGCAGAAGGCGGCGCGGACCGCCAAGAGCCCCGAGCGCCCCGCGCCCCGCGACGAAGATCCCGAGCATGATCGACGACGCCCGCGCAGCTCGCGCGAGAAACGCGACGCGCGGGACGCGGCGCCGCCATCGCGACGGCCGGCGGGCCCATCGGCCTTCCTGTCGCTCAAACGCGGCATGGGCGATCTGGTGGTCAACCTCGCGCACCGCGTGAAGGGCGAGGTCCGGCTCGGGGCGCGCGTGGAGAGCGTCTCGGCCGCCCCCGTGGACCGAGGCGGCCCTGGGCGACGCTACCGGGTGGCCCTCCGCGACGAGGTCCTCGAGGCCGACCACGTGGTGTTCACGGGCCCGGCCCACGCGGCCCGCCGGGCGCTCGCGCCCCTCGACGACACGCTGCCCGCCCTGCTCGGCGAGTTCGACTACGCCTCGACCGCGACGGTCTTCCTGGCGTTCAAGCGCTCCGATGTCGACCACCCGCTCGACGCGTCAGGGTACATCGTCCCGCGCTCCGCGGGGCGCGCGGCGCTGGCGTGCACCTGGGTCGGCTCGAAGTGGGATCACCGCGTGCCCGGCGGGCAGGCTCTCGTGCGGCTCTTCTTCTCGGGCCAGCACGCGGGACGCGAGGTGACGGACGAGGCCCTCGCCGACCTCGCGCGGCGCGAGCTCGCGGCCTTCGTGCCGCTGCGCGGAATGGCCCAGTTCGCGCGGATCCACAGGTACGGGATGGCGAGCCCCCAGCCGCGCCTGGGACACTTGGCCCGCCTCGCGCGGGTCGAGCGCGCGCTCTCCGCACACCCTGGCGTGTACCTCGCGGGGAACGGGTACGACGGCATCGGCATCCCCGAGTGCATCCGACAGGCCCGGGAGGTCGCCCGCGCGATCGCAGACGCGTCCGCGGGGCGCGCAACGAGAGAGAGAGAGGCGCGCACGTGAGAAACGGTCTGCTCTATACGATTGCATCCTACAGCTACATGGCGCCGAGCTTCCTCGCCGAGGGCGAGCTCGACGAGGGACACGTCGAGCGCAAGATGTTCCCCGACGGCGAGCGCTATCTGCGGCTCCTCGACGACGCCTGGGGCCGGGACGTCGTGCTGCTTGGCGGCACCCCGACCGACCTCGACTGGCTCGAAGTCTATGACCTCGGCTGCGCGATCTCGCGGGCCGGAGCGCGCTCGCTCAGCATCGTGATGCCCTATTTCGGCTACGCGACGATGGAACGCGCCGTCCACCCCGGGGAGGTGGTGACCGCGAAGACCCGCGCCCGCCTCATCTCGTCGATCCCCGGCTGTGAGGGCGGCTCGCGGGTGTTCTTGTTCGACCTCCACACCGACGGCATCGAGTTCTACTTCGAGGACCGGCACGTCACGCACCACCTCTACGGAGCGCCCCTCATCACCGAGCTCGTCAAGCGCACCATGGGCGACACGCCGTATGTCCTCGGCGCCACCGACGCTGGGCGCGCGAAGTGGGTGCAGAGCCTGGCGCGAACCCTCGGCGTGGAGCCTGCGTTCGTCTACAAGAAGCGAGACTCGTCGAGCGGAGCGCTCTCGGTGACGGGCATCAACGCCGACGTGGTGGACAAGGACGTCGTGGTCTACGACGACATGATCCGCACGGGGTCGTCGCTCGTCCAGGCCGGCCGCGCGTACCTCGCCGCCGGCGCCTCCCGCGTGCACGCGATCGCGAGCCACCTCGTGCTGCCGGGCGACTCCCTGGAGAAGATCCGCGCCTCGGGCGTCTTCGCGACGGTGTGCGGTACCGACTCGCACCCGGGCAGCCAGCAGCTCGGCGCGGAGCGCGTCACCGCCGTCGCCCCGCTTTTCGCGAAGGCGCTGCTGCGCTCGCGCTGAGAAGAACGCGCTGGCGAGGCGCGGGCGTTCCCCCTAGCCTCTCTGCATGTCCCTCGAGCCCCCGAATGGTCCGCCCATGTCGCCCGCGGCCGGGTACGGCGCGCCGCCGCCAGCGGGCGGCTACGGCCTCGGCGCGAACCCCTACGCCCCGCCCCAGGCGTCGTTCGACGAGGCGCTCCCGATGGAGTGCCCTCAGGCCAACACGGCGCTCAAGTACGCCATCGTGGGCCTCTTCTGCTTCGGCGTCATTCTTGGCCCGCTCGCCATCAAGAACGCGCTCGACGCGAAGAAGCTCATCGCCCTGCGCCCGGGGATGACCGGCGACGGCAAGGCCACGGCCGCGCTCGTGATCGGCATCATCGATGTTCTGCTCTTCGTCGTCGGCATGTTCGCCCGCCTCGCGGGGTAGCGATCGACGCGACCCTCTTCACTTGCGGCGCGGGCGCGCGTGGCCGTGGGTGTGCGCGTGAGCGTGGCCGTCGGGTGCGTGCACGTGGGTGTGGCCGTCGTGCTCATGCACCGGGCCGGGCTCGTCGGAGGCTTGGACGCGCGCGCGGTCGGTGACGAGCTCGAGCCCCCCGTGCTTCACGCCGCGCGTCGCTAGCATTCTCTGCGCCGCGTCGCGCAGCACGTCGGTGTCCCCCCGCATGACGATCACCTCGAGGCAGTGATCGTGATCGAGGTGGACGTGCATGGTGGAGCGGATCGCGTCGCCGAGGCCGTGCTGCACCGCGGTGAGCCGCTCCGTGAGGTCGCGGACGTGGTGGTCGTACACGAGCGTGAGAGCGCCCACCGCGGGCTCGCCGGAGCGGACGCGCTGCTTCGACACCTCGGCGCGGACCAGGTCCCGGAGCAGCTCCGAGCGCGTGGTCCCGCGCGCGGCGACGATCTCGTCGAGCTCGCTCAGCAGGGAGCTCTCCATGGCGAGGCCGAAGCGCACGAGCACGTCCTTCATACGCCGAGCCTAGCAGCCGACGGCGTTCGCGGGGACAGCGCGGGGACACGGTGGTAAGGGGGAGGCGTGAAGTTCGTAGATTCATGCGAAGTGAAGGCCCGAGCCGGCGACGGCGGGAATGGCGCGGTGGCCTTCCGCCGCGAGAAGTACGTACCGTTCGGTGGTCCGTCTGGAGGGGACGGCGGGCGCGGCGGCGACGTCGTTTTCCGCACGGATCCTGGTCTCTCCACGCTCCTCGACCTCACGTACGCCCACACGCTCCGAGCCGACGACGGAGAGAACGGGCTGGGCGCCGACTGCTACGGGCGCGGCGCGCAGGACCTCATTTGCCGCGTCCCCGTCGGCACGCAGGTGTTCGACGCCGAATCGAACGATCTCCTCCACGACCTGACCGTCGGCGGGCAGGACACAGTCGTCGCAAAGGGCGGGCGCGGAGGCCGCGGGAACATCCACTTTGCGACGCCGCTCGATCGTGCGCCGCGGCGCGCAGAGCCCGGTGAGCCCGGCGCCGAGCGGCGCCTGCGGCTCGAGCTCAAGGTCATGGCCGACGTGGGGCTCCTCGGCTTCCCGAACGTGGGGAAGTCGACCTTCGTGAGCGCGTGCTCACGGGCCCGCGCGAAGGTCGCCGACTACCCCTTCACCACGCTCGTCCCGCAGCTCGGCGTGGTGCGCGTCGACGACGCGTCGTTCGTGGTGGCCGACATCCCAGGCCTCATCCCGGGCGCCTCCACGGGCGCGGGGCTCGGCCTACGTTTCCTCAAGCACGTCGAGCGCACGCGGGCCCTGCTCCACCTCGTGTCGCTCGATCCCGGCGAGGGGCGCGATCCCGTCGACGACTACGACGCGCTACGCAAGGAGCTCCGCCTCTTCGACCCCGCGCTCGCGAAGCGCCCCACGCTGGTGGCGCTCTCCAAGATGGATGTGACGGAGGTGCGCGAGGCCTACCCGGCGCTGAAGGCGCGTTTCGCGAAGAAGAAGCTCAAGCTCCACGCCCTCTCCGCGGCGACCGGTGAAGGAATGCGCGAGATGGAGCGCCTGCTCTACGAGCTCGTGGCCAAGGGGCGCGCCGCCGACGCCGCCGAGGTCGAGGCGCGCGCAGCCGAGGCCCCGCCGCCGAAGCGCCGCGCCAAGCGCAACCCATGACCGACGGCGCCGAGGAGGGCACGCTCGAGCCGACGCCCGAGCGGCTCCGGCGCGCCCGACGCGACGGCGACTTTGGCGCCTCCGGCGCGGGCGGCGCCCTGGCGCTGCTCGCGCTCGTCCTCGCGAGCCCCACCGCCGCCGAGGCGCTGCTCGCCAGGAGCGGCGCGTCGGTGAAGGAGGCCATCGGGCACGCGGGGGAAGCCGACGTGGCGATCGCGTTCGCGCCCCGCGCGCTCGCGCTCGACCTGCTCATGCTGGCTGGGCCGCTCCTCGCGCTCGTAGGCGCGGTCGCCCTCGCGGCCACCCTGATGGAGACGCGCTTCGGATTCGCACCGAAGCGACTGTGGAGCGGCGCCACGGGGCGTGGCGGGAGCGCCAGCGACGCTGCGCGGGGCGCCCTCTACGCGGCGCTCGGCCTCTCCCTGGTCGGCGCGGCGCTCGTCCAGCTCACCCCCTCGGCTCTCCGCGTGGCGGGCCGCTCGCCCTCGGCGACGCTGCGCGCCTCGGCCACCTTGGGCCGGCGCGCGCTCCACGTCGGCGCCGCGCTGTCGCTCGCCTTGGGCGCGGCCGACGTGGCAGCGGCCACCCTCGCCCGACGCGGGCGGCTCCGCATGACCCCGCGCGCGATCGACGACGAGCGGCGGGCCTCCGAGGGCGATTCCCAGGCGCGCGCGGCCCGCAAGCGCGCGAGCGACGTCGGTCGACTGGAGGTCTCGCCGAGCTCGCTCCGCGCCGACCACGTGGCCTGCGTGGAGGGCGACGGGCTCGCCGTGCTCCTCGCGTGGCGCCCTGCGACCGGCGACGCGCCGCGTCTCACGAGCATTCGACGCGGCGTCGGCGCGCTCGCGCTCGCGCGTGACTCGGCGGCCGCGGACATCCCGGTCCACTACGACGCGGCCCTGGCCGCGTCGCTCGCGCGTGGTCGCGAGGTGGGAGACCCGATCGCCGAACACGACTACGAGGCGGTCGCGGATCTGCTGCGACCGGGAGACAGCTGAGGCGGGTTTCTGGATCGGCGACACGCGACGCCTGGTAGGCTCGGCCCATGACGGACGGGCAGAAGCCGAGCACCCGCGCCAAGCTCCTCGTGGTCTCGGCGCTCGCGCTCGGCGTGGGCCTCGGCCTGGCCGCGCGTGGGCCGCGACCCGCGACCTCGCCCGTCCCGAGCGAGGTCACGACTCCGCACGCCACTCCCCGCGACCTGCTCAACCGCGTCTGGTTCGATCGCCTGCCCGAGCGCCGCACCGACGACGTCACCATCGGCATCTTCCTGGGCGGCGGCGTCGGCCTCTTCGACACGGGCTCGGCGTACCGCGCGTCGTACGAAATGTTCGAGTTCGAGCGCCGGTCCGCCGACCTCGACCTGGTGTTCTTGCACGACAAGAAGCGGGGGACGGTCACGTACAAGGTCGCGGCGTGCGACGACAAGCCGCCCTTCGACCTGTGCCTCACCCTGGAGGGCGCGCCACGCGGCCCGAAGCGACTCTACGGGTTCTCCGACGACGAAGACGAGGCCGCCAAGGTCCCCTGGTCCCGCGAGCTGCGGGAGAGCGCCCGCGCGCGCGCCCGCGTTCGTTGATCATGGCCCGTCGCCTCGGGCGGCTCGGCGCGGCGGCGAGCCTCGCCGCGGTCGTGGCGACGAGCACGTCCGCGCGCGCGCAGCAGCGCGAGACCCAGGCGTGGACCGCGCTGTTCGCGACCGTCAAGGCGCCGTCCGAGGCTCCGGCTTCCGGCGCGCGAGGACCGAGCGCGTGGCTCGATCTCCAGGCCCGTCGGGGCGCCTCCGCCACGATCGTGCTCGCGCGCCCCGGCGTTGGCTATCGGCTCTCCGACCTCGTGAGCCTCTGGGCCGGGTACGCCTACGCCGGCACCTACGCCGACGGTCCGGCGAACGTCTACGAGCACCGCGCCTGGCAGCAGGCGCTCGTCAGTGGCAGCGTCGGACAGCTCACCCTCCAGCTGCGCCCCCGCCTCGAGCAGCGCTTCCGCGACGGCGAAGATCCGGCGCTCCGCGCGAGGCTCTTCGGGCGCGCCAACGTCGCGCTCTGGCCCCGAGGCCCGCTCGCGATCGCCACGTGGGACGAGGTCTTCGTCCAGCTTCACACCACGTCGTGGAAGGCGCCTGGGGGCTTCGACCAGAACCGCTTGTTCCTCGGCCTTGGGTTCACCCAGGGAGCCCTGCGGCTCGAGGCCGGGGCCTTGGCGGTCACCGTGCGCCGCGCCGACGGCTCGCTCCTCCACCAGCAGAACGCGGCCCTCATGGCCTTCCTCGCGTTCTAGCGGCCGCTGGCCGCGCTCGGCCCCGGGCGCGTGGCCGCGAGCCGACGTGCACGGGCGCTCCCCACGCGCCGCGATAGAGGGTAGCCTCGGCCTCGCGTGGACCAAGGCTTCGTCGTCTCCGAGCGCTTTCGCATCGAGCACCGCGCGAGCGTGGGCGGCACGGCCAAGGTGTACCGAGCGACCGATCTCGAGACGGGCTCTGTGGTCGCCCTGAAGGTCCTCTACGGCGAGGGCGCCGAGGAGCAGACCGAGCGGCTCGAGCGCGAAGCCGAGCTGCTCGCGCAGCTGTCGCACCCTGGCATCGTGCGCCTCGTAGCCCACGGCGAGCTCGAAGGTGGCACCGCCTACCTCGCGCTCGAGTGGGTCGAGGGCGAGACCCTCGGGCAGCGACTCGCGCGGACCGGCCTCACCATGCGCGAGAGCGTCGACCTCGTACGGCGCACCGCCGAGATCCTAGCCTATGCCCACGGGCTCGGCGTCGTGCACCGCGACATCAAGCCCGCGAACCTCCTCCTCCGCGACAAGGACCTGGAGCGGGTGGTCATCATCGATCTGGGGATCGCCAAGGGTGGCGGCGGCGGCCAGCCCTCTTCGATCACGCAGGTGGGCGCCGTGCTTGGCACCCTGGGCTACATGGCGCCGGAGCAGGCGCGCGGGGTCGGAAAGGTCGACGCACGCACCGACGTCTTCGCCCTCGGCGCGCTGCTCTACAAGTGCCTCACGGGCGTGCCTCCGTTCGACGCCGACGACCCCATCGCGATACTAGGAAAGCTTCTTTACCACTCGGCGCCGCGCGTGCGCGACGCGCGCGCCAACGTCCCACGAGAGCTCGACGATCTCATCGCGCGAATGCTCTCGCAGTCGCCGGACGACCGCCCCGCAGACGCCGGCGTGGTGGCGGCCGAGCTCGCCGCGCTCCGCGATGTCGAGGGCGACCGCACCGTCCTCGCCCACCCGACGAAGGGCGAGGCGATCATGCATGGCGAGCAGCGCCTCGTGAGCGTGATCGCCATCGCCGCCGACGGCGGAGAGGAGCCTACTCTGGTCGACGGCACGCCAACCGCGAGCCCCTCGCTCGCCCGCCGGCTCCGGCTCGCCGTGGCCCCGTTCGGGGCACAGCTCGAGGCGCTGCCGAGCGGTGAGCTCCTCGCGACGTTGGCCGGCCGCGCCAGCGCCACCGACCAAGCCGTGCGCGCGGCGCGGTGCGCGTTCGCGATTCGCCTGGCAGCCCCCCGCGTCCCGCTGGTGCTGGTGACGGGCCGGGCGGTGCTCGCCGACCGCGTCCCCATGGGCGACGCGGTGGACCGCGCACTCGAGCTCCTCCGTGGCGAGCCCGAGACCTCGTCCGGCGGGCCCGGGACGCGCGCGATCCTCGTGGACGAGATCAGCGCTGGGCTCCTCGACGCGCGCTTCGTGGTGACGCGAGAGACGTCGAGCCTCCACCTGCTGCGCGAGCGCGCGCCGCAGGACGCGGCCCGCCTCCTGCTCGGTAAGCCCACGACATGTGTCAGCCGCGAGCGCGAGCTCCTCGAGGTCGAGGGCGTGTTCGCCGAGTGCGTCGCCGACGAGGTGGCGCGCGCGGTGATCGTGAAGGGCGCGGCAGGCGTGGGCAAGTCGCGGGTCCGCTACGAGACGCTCCGGGCGATCAAGAGCCGCACCGAGGCGGTGGAGGTGTGGCTCGCGTCCGGCGATCCGATGCGCGCGCGGTCACCGTTCGGCATGCTCGCGCAGATGGTCCGCGGCGCCGCCGGCGTCCTCGACGGCGAGCCGATCGCCGTCCAGCGCGAGAAGCTCCGCGCCCGGGTCGCGCGGCACGTGCCTCGCGCCGCGGTGGCGCGCGTCGCGCAGTTCCTCGCCGAGCTCATCGGCGCCGCCGGCGGCGAACGCGAGGACGTGCAGCTGCGCGCCGCGCGCAGCGACGCCCAGCTCATGGGCGACCAGATCGCCCGCGCGTGGGAGGAGTTCCTCGCCGCGGAGGCCGAGGTCCACCCCGTGGTCCTCGTGCTCGAGGACCTCCACTGGGGCGATCTCCCCTCGGTCAACCTCGTCGGGGCGAGCCTCCGCATGAAGGACCGGCCCATCCTCGTGCTCGCGCTCGCGAGACCTGAAATTGACAACATTTACAACAACTTATGGTCCGAGCACGGCCCGCGCGAGGTGCGACTTGGGGAGCTCTCTCGCAAGGCGAGCGAGCGGCTCGTGCGGCAGGTCCTCGAGCACCTCGCGGACGACGCCACGGTGGCGCGCATCGTGGCCACGGCGGGCGGCAACGCGTTCTACCTCGAGGAGCTCATTCGGAGCGTGGCCGAGGGCCACGGCGATCGGCTCCCCGGCTCGGTGATCGCGATGGCGCAGGGGCGCATCGAGGCGCTCGAGCCGGAGGCACGCCGCGTGCTCCGGGCGGCCAGCGTGTTCGGCAAGACCTTCTGGACGGGCGGCGTGGTCGCCCTCTTCGACGATCGCACGCCGGTGGCGGAGATCGCCCCCTGGCTGACCGAGCTCGGCGACCGAGAGATCCTGACACGCCAGGACAGCGGGCGCTTCCGGGGGGAGCAGGAGTGGACCTTCCGCCACGGGCTGCTCGCCGAGGCCGCCTACGCCATGCTCACCGAACGCGACAAGCGCAGCGCCCACCAGCGCGCGGGCGAGTGGCTGGAGAGCGTCGGAGAGGGCGATCCGGTCACGCTGGCCACCCACTTCGAGGCGGGCGACGAGCCGAAGCGCGCCGTGGTGTTCTGGCGGCGTGCGGCGGCGCAGGCGCTCGAAGGCAGCGATCTCGAGGCCGTGCTCCACTACGCAGACCGCGGGATCGCGTGCGGCAGCGACGGCGAGGTTCGCGGCCGCCTCCTGCTCCGCAAGGCGGAAGCGCGTCGATGGCGCGGCGAGTACGCGGAGGCCGAGCGGCACGCGCGCGAGGCCATGACCCTGCTGGGCCGAAAGTCGGTCAGGCACTTCCGGGCCCTCGCCGAGGCCGTCGAGGCGGCCGCCGCGCTCGGCGACGAGCCTCGCCTCCGCGAGCTCGTCAGCCTCCTCTCGCAGCGCAGCCAGAACGGCGTGCGCACGGCCGCCCACGTGGTCGCGCTGTCGCGCGCAGCCGTCGCGCTCCTGCAGGGGGGCGACTACCGCTCGGCGGACGGTCTGCTCGCGTACGTGGACGACGCGAGCGGCCCGCCGACCGTGAGCGATCCCAACGCGTCCGCGACCGTGCACTCCGCCCGCGCGTACCGAGCCCTCGTGCACGGCGACACCGCCCTCGCGCTCTCACTCTACGACGCCGCCATCGAGCGGTTTCAGGAGGCGGGCAATGTGCGTGGCGCGGCCCGCGCGCTCGTCGACTCAGGGGCGGTCTGCGTCGAGATGGGCGAGTGGGACGACGCGGGACGCCTCCTCGCGGAAGCCCTCGCGACCGGAGAGCGCCTCGGCCTCGGCGTCGTGACTGCGCCGGCTCACCAAGTCCGCGCCCTCGTGCACGCGCGCGCAGGCCGACTCGACGACGCGATCGCCGCCGAAACGCTCGCCGTACGCGCCTTCGCGGCGCAGGGCGATCGCCGCATGGAGGCGGCCTCGAGGGTGATCGCCGCCCGCATCTGGCTCGCCGCCGGGCACCTCTCCGAGGCCGAGCAGGAAGTGCGTCGGGCGCTCACGGGGCAGGAGCTCGCGCCCCACGTGACCGTGTACGGCCTGGCCGTGCTCGCGCGGGTGCTCCTGGCCCGCGGCGACGCCGACGAGGCCCGCGAGCCGATCGACGAGGCCATGTTGGTTCTGGACGGGCTCGGCGGTGTTGAGGCCGGAGAGAGCTACGTGCGCCTCGCCTACGCCGAGGTGCTCTACGCCAGCGCCGACCACGCCCGCGCGCGCCGGGCGATCACCGCCGCCCGCGCCCGCGTGCTGGCTCGCGCCGACCTCATGAGCTCCCCACGGTGGCGCGCGAGCTTCCTCGAGGCGGTGGAGGAGAACGCGCGCACCCTCGCGCTCGCCGACGCTTGGGGCGTCGCGTAGCTAGTCCCCTGGAAGCGTGATCCCTTCCAGAAGTCGCGCGGCTCGGCCTTTCGCCACAAGGGAGCGAGGGGTCCCTTTGGCGGCGGGAGGATACTCAGTCGAGGTCGGCCCGCGGTCGCCCCGAAACCCACCTACCAAAGCCCCCCACCGCGCGGAACGACCCGAGTTGAGGACGCCCGCCGCCGCCGAAAACGGGGCACCCCGCTCCCCCTCCTCCTCGGCAGACACCCAAGACCGACTCGATACGAACCACGACTCCAGGGGACTAGATCACGACCGCGGATTCAGGGCCTGAGCCCCGAGGCCGCGTAGAGCTTGGCGAACAGCCCGTCGGCCCGCGCTCGCACCTCTCGCTCTTCTTCCTGTGCGGCGGGGTCGACGGCGAACTCGGGCGACACGCGGAGCAGGTCCGCGTAGACGCGGCAGCTCCGGGCCACCTCGACGTCGTTCCCGATCTCCTCGAAGATCCAGATCGACTGCAGCAGGTGCCCGCGAGCGGCCACCACGTCGACGCCGCCGGCCGAGGCCGCCGCCAAGACCTCACCGAGTGAGCGAAGCGCCACGCCGAGCTGCACCCGGCTCTGGATCTCCCGGAAGAGATCGACGGCCTTGGCGATCGCCTCGCGCGCGCGGGTGTACTCGCGCTGGGCAAGGTAGGCCTTCCCGAGCCCGCGCACGGCCTCGGCGAGGCCGAGCTTGTCGCCCAGCTCGTCGGCGATCTCCTCGGCCTCCTTGAGGTAAGGGATGGCCTTCTCCGGGGAGCCGAGCCGCGTCTCGGTCTCGCCGAGGTTCGTGAGCACCAGCGCGATGCGGTTCCTGTCCCCCGTCTCCTTGGCGACCTCGTACGCCTCCGCGAAGAGCGCGCGCGCCCGCGCGTCATCGCGCTGGTCCTGGGCGACGGTGCCGAGGTTGTTGAGCGAGATCGTCACGCCCACGAGGTCCCCGATCTCGCGCCGAATCCGCAGCGCCTGCTCGAACGAGTCGAGCGCGAGCGCGAACTTGCCAGAGTCTTGGTATACGAGCCCGAGGTTGTTCAGGCTGAGGGCGATGCTGCGGCGATCGCCGATCCGGCGGCGCGCCGCGAGGGCTCGCTGGGTGGCCTCCAGCGCGGCCGCGTAGTCACCCCGGAGCCACGCGAGCTTGCCCATGTCGTCGACCGTGCTCGCGACGCCCCGCTCGTCGTCGGCGGCCTCGAAGAGCGCGAGGGCCGCGGCGAAGTGCCGGCCGGCGTCGTCCAGGCGGCCCGTGTCGCGGAACAGGCGCCCAATGCGCCCGTGCGCGGCGCCGCCTTTGCCGTCGAGCCCGAGACGATAGGCGCGCTCGAGCATGCCCCGGAAGGCGGCCATCGCCTCGTCGTTGCGCCCGAGCACCTGCAGCACGTCGCCGTAGTGGTGAAGCGCGGTCACGTGCGCGTCGATGTCGATTTCGACGTCGGGCGACAGCAGCTCGAGGCCCTTCTTGTAGAGCTCCGCCGACTTCGCGTTGGCGTAGCGCTGGCGGGCGATGTCCGCGGCCTGCGCGTAGGTGAGCGCCGCCTGGGCCGTCAGCCCGCCGAGCTCGCGGTGACGCGCGAGCATCGCCATGTACTCCTCGTGGGAGCGCACGGACTCCTTGAACGAGAGCCAGTCTGCGATGGCGCGGTGGGCGCGCCGCGCGCTCGCGTGCGGCACGAGCCGAAGGAGCGCCTCCCTCTCGAGGTTGTGCTTGAAGACGTACTCTTGGTCGCCCGGGAACGTGCTGTCGGGGAGCTTCAAGACGTAGTCGCGGTCGCGGAGCGCGGCGAGCGCGAGCTGAATCTGGAGCAGGTCGTCCGCCCCCACGGCCTCCCACACGTCCGGCGACGGGGCGTCCACGCGCGTGATCGCGACGAGCCCGCCCAGCCAGAACACGCCGCCCATGACCGCCGCGTGCTCGAGCAGCGCGCGCTCCCGAGGTGACAGCGACGCGATGCGCGCCGAGATGGCGTCCTCGACGGTGAGCGGCACGCGCACGTCGGCGAGCCTCTCGGGATGGACCAGCCAGTGCTCGTCTTCCGAGAACGCGTCGGGCGCCTCGAGCACGCCCATGTCCTTGAAAATACGGACCATTTGCTCGAGCAGCGCGGGGTTGCCGCCGGCAAGCGTCGAGGCCGCATCCACGAGATCCTCGACCCCTTCGGCGCCTCCGCAGGGCGCGAGGAGCGCCTCCATCATCGCGGTCGAGTGCCCATCGGAGAGCGGCCCGAGCTCGACCAACACGTGCTTCGGGCCGCCTGCGGTCCGGAGGTCGTCGCGACGTACGAAGAGCTCGGGGCGCGCGACGCACACGAACAACACGGGCGCCTCGACCGCGCCGAGCAGGAACGACAAGAGCTCGAGGGAGTCGGGATCGGCGTGGTGGAGGTCGTCGAAGACGAGGACGAGCGGCCCCTCGCCTGCCTTGACGCCTCGGCGCGCGTCCATCTCCAGGAAGTGGCGGAGCACGGCGCGGCGCAAGAGCCGCGTCTGCAGAGCGTCCCCCGCGAACGCGTCGAGGAGGGGCGAGTCCTTGAAGCGGAGCTCGAGCAGCTCGCCGATGAACACGCAGATGTCGTTCACCTTCCGGTCGTCGAGCACGGCCGCGACCTGCTCGCGCACGAGCGCCTTTGCCTCCTCCTCGCCCATGCCTTCGACGACGCCGAACCGCGAACGGAGCGCTCGCGCGAGCACCCCGAACGCCGGCCCGCCCTCGGAGGCGGAGCCTCGAAAGACCCGCGGGAGCCCACCGTCGCGCTGCGGCTTCGCCAGGAAATCGCGGACGAGCCGCGTCTTGCCGACCCCGGGGGCGCCGATCAGCGTGACGACGCGGCGCTCTTGGCGTTCCCGCGTCTGGGAGAGCGCCGTGTCGAGCTCACGCAGCTCGACGGAGCGACCCACCAGCGGCGTGCGACGTTCCAGGGAGGCGGCTTCAGGGGAGAGGCTCATCGACCGACGAGCATAGCCCACCTGGCTCGCGCTGGCTGCGGTCCGATGCCCGCAGGAGCGCTGATCTGGGGTAAGATTCCGCCATGGCTCCTTTGCGACGCGACACCGACCCGGCCCCCCGCGCGGCCCACGACGCTTGCCCCTCTGCGACCGCTCCGCGCTCGGCGCGGCGGCACCTCGGCGCCGCGCTCGGCGCCGCGCTGGCCTGCGCGGTCGCCCTCGCGTCCGGCGCGGGCTGCAGCACGGCGAAGGTGAACGACGCCCCCGACGCGAAGCCACAGTTCGACTGCAAGCCCGAGCCGATCCTCTTCTGCAACCCGCTCCCGTCCGGCACGCCAGGGTGCGTGGGCTTCCCCGACTCGCCCGACGGCTTTCTCCAGCGCCTCCCGGCCGACAAGGCGTTCGGCGAAGGCTGCGTCGCCAACTTCGTCAAGCGGGACATCCGCGTCGAGGAGGTCTGCGGTCTCGAGGCGGTCTGCGACTGCGTTCGCGTCGACGACACCCTCGACGCCAGCCCACCCGTCGACGCCAGCCCACCCGTCGACGCCAGCCCACCCGTCGACGCCAGCCCGCCGGTCGACGCCAGCCCGCCGGTCGACGCCAGCGACGACGGGGGCTCCGACGCGGGCCCCGTGGCCGACGCCAGCCCCCTCCCCGACGCGGCGCCGACCGTCGACGCCAGCCCGCCGCCCGCGGATGCGGGCGTCCCGCGGCCAATCCGCCTCGCGTGGCGGTGCCGCTGAGCGCGCGCGACGGATCCTCGTAGCCGAAGAGGAACCGGTGCTCGCCGGTATCACCCGCGGGTGACGCCACTAACAACCCAACACAATCGGATATTTACGGCGTCCTAGGGCTTTCCGTCCACGTCGTCGATCGGCGCGGGGATCACCACGGAGTCGAGCCCCGGCACGACCGGCCCGAGCTTGGGGACCGACGCCTCGGAGCCCGCGGTGGGCGCCGGCTGCGGCTCGGAGTCCCGCGCGTCTTCGTCAGCCCGCGTGGACGGCGCCGGTGGCTTGCGGGCCGCCGCGGCGGGCTCGCGCGGCGGCGGAGCCTTGGCGACGTGACCCTGCCGAGCGGGGGCGCGCCCTCGGGCGGGCTTCGCGTGCGAGCTGTCGGCCCTCCGGCCGGGGTGCTTGTTCCGCGCCGCCGTGGGGTGCTCGGGGTTCTCGATGCACTCCCGATTCCCGTGGGGACACGCGATGCGCACATGGAAGTGGTCGTCGTGCGGCAGGGCGCCGTGCGGCTGCGCGAGCACCTCGGCGACCCGGATCCGCGTCGCGTGGGAAACGCCGGCGCTCTGCGAATAGGCCATCAGGCGATCGTGCAGCGGCTGGGCCACGAAGATGTGGGTCACGCGGGCCTCCGGGTCGTGGACGAGCGCCTCCACGAGGGCCCAGTTGCGCGCGTCGTCGAAGTGCGCGCCCGGCCACGCCCGCGCCTTCCCGTCCCCCGCGAAGGCGACGAACGCCGGCGCGTAGAGGGGCTTGCCTGCCGTCGACTTCACGTAAAACGCGAGGTCGGCGTCCCGCCCGCTCTCGTGCGACGCGTGGTGGTCGATCTCGCCCCCGCCGTGCTTCGACAGGTGACCGACCGTGAGCACGGCGTCCGGGAACCGCTGCTTCACGCGCTTCGACGCGCGATCGACCAGGTGCACCAGGGCGCGGGTGCCGTAGCGCACGTCGTTTCCGGCGTACGCGGGCGAGATGCGCAGCGCGACGCTCTCGTTGAGGCGGACGCCGCCCACGAGGTGCCCCTGCGTCGGCGACCCCACGCTTCGGCCTTCGGGCTCTCGCACCTTCGCGACCTTCCCGACTCTCGCTGCGCCCTTGCCATGCGCAGGCGCCGCCGGGCTCGCCTTCGTCGCAGGCACATGCGGGCTCGGCCCTTTCCCCGCGGCGGGCGCCGCGAGGAGCAGCGGAATCACGAGCGCCCCAACCGCCGCGCCGAGCGCGAGGCCGCGGCGGAGCCGCGGGGGCCGCGGGATCGTGGCCAACTCGGCGGCAGGGGTGGCCCTCGCGATCGCGGGGTTGATCGGGGCGGTGGGGGCGGGAGCGGCGGGAGTGTTCAAGGCGCCACCACCGCATCACGGGCCGGCCCGGTGGGCCAAGATCGCTGCGTCCACGCGCGCGGCCGCGTGCGGATCGGGGTGGACGCACGGCGTGGATGGAAATACCCTCCCGCGTCGAGTCGAGGAGTCGACCCTCGCCGCAACACGAAGGAGTCAGCGTTGGACAAGGTGATGAACTCGGCCCTCGAGGCCTGCAAGATCGTGCAGAGCGGGGCCACCTTGCTCGCAGGCGGCTTCGGCCTCTGCGGAATCCCCGAGAGCTCGATCCGCGCGCTCCGCGAGCTCGGCCCCACGGGCCTGACCGTCGTGTCGAACAACTGCGGAGTGGACGACTTCGGGCTCGGGATCCTCCTCCGCAACAAGCAAATCGTGAAGATGGTCTCGAGCTACGTCGGCGAGAACAAGGAGTTCGAGCGCCAGTACCTGTCGGGCGAGCTGGAGGTCGAGCTCGTGCCGCAGGGCACGCTCGCCGAGCGCATTCGCGCGGGCGGCGCGGGGATCCCAGCGTTCTTCACGCCCACCGGCGCCGGCACCGCCGTCAGCGACGGCGGCCTCCCGCTCAAGTACGACGGCGCCGGCAAGGTCATCAAGTACAGCCCGAAGAAGGAGACCCGCGAGCTCGACGGGAAGCTGCACGTGCTCGAGCCCGCGATCCGCGGCGACGTCGCCATCGTGAAGGCGTGGAAGGGCGACCGCTACGGCAACCTGGTGTTCAGGCACACGGCGATGAACTTCAACCCGATGATGGCGATGGCGGCGCGCATCACCATCGCCGAGGTCGAGCAGATCGTCGAGGTGGGCGACCTCGACCCCAACCACGTGCACACCCCTGGAATCTACGTCCAGCGGATCTACCAAGGGGAAGGCTACGAGAAGCGGATCGAGCGAAGGACGGTGACGGCATGACTTCAGGACTCTCACGCGTCCAGGTGGCGCAGCGGGCTGCGCAGGAGCTGCGCGACGGGTACTACGTGAACCTGGGCATCGGGATGCCCACGCTCGTAGCCAACTACATCCCCGCCGGCGTCGAGGTGATCCTCCAGAGCGAGAACGGTCTCCTCGGGATCGGGCCCTACCCGCGCGAGGCGGAGGTCGACGCCGATCTCATCAACGCCGGCAAGGAGACCGTCACCATGCAGAAGGGCTCGGCCATCTTCTCGAGCGCCGAGAGCTTCGAGATGATCCGAGGGGGGCACATCGACCTCGCCATCCTCGGCGCGATGCAGGTCTCCGAGAAGGGCGATCTCGCCAACTGGATGATCCCCGGCAAGATGGTGAAGGGCATGGGCGGCGCGATGGATCTCGTCGCGGCGGCGCGTCGCGTCGTCGTCATCATGGAGCACGCAGCGAAGGACGGCTCGCCCAAGATCCTGCGGGAATGCGACCTCCCCCTCACCGGCCGGCGCGTCGTGAACCGCATCATCACCGAGCTCGCCACGATCGACGTCACGCCGGAGGGGCTCGTGCTCCGCGAGGTCGCCCCGGGGGTGTCGGCGAAGGAGGTCCAGTCCCGCACCGAACCGACGCTGCTCGTGCCCTCCGATCTGGCCACGATGACCGTCGCCTGAGGGTCCCGCGCCGGACGGCGAGTTCCCCGAAGGGAAGGACTCGCAGACCGGAGCGTAAGACTCGGCCCGGAGCGCGCAGAGCGTTCCCGTGGATCGCAGAAAGACCGGATCGAAAATGCCTCAGGATCGCGCCGAAGCACCCGCATTTTTTGGCAGCAACTCGCGCTCCGAGTGCTACCCCTACGGAATGCGAAAGACGCTTGCTCTTCTTCTCACCGTCGGCGCAATCCTCGGTATCGGCTCGGCCGCGTGCAGCAGCTCGGACAGCCGCACCGAGTTCGGCGAGGACGACGGGGGTGCAGGAGGCGGCGGCGGCGGCGGCGGCGGCGGCGGCGGCGGCTTCGGCTTCGGGGACGCCGCGACGGCGGACGCGTCCGCCGAGGCGAACGAGTGCCGGCAAATGGACATCGTCTTCGTGGTCGACAACTCCGGCTCGATGGCTCAGGAGCAGGCGAACCTGAAGACCAACTTCCCCAAGTTCGTCGACGTCCTCAACGCCTACAAGACCAAGAGCGGCGCTTCGCTCGACTACCGCCTCGCGGTCACCAGCACGGACACCGACAGCGGCCTGAAGGGCGCGTTCGCCGCCGGCGGCGGCGTCGGCCGCGCGTGGCTCGAGCGGAGCGATCCTGGCCTCGCGAGCGTCTTCACCACGCGCGCCTCGCTCGGGACGAATGGAAGCTCGCTCGAGCGCGGCCTCGAGGCCATCAAGCTAAGCGCGAACCACCCCACGAACGCGGGCTTCATCCGGAAGGACGCGCTCTACGCCTTCGTCATCATCACCGACGAGGACGAGGGCGGAGTCGAGAACAGCACCCGCGGCACGGTCGACAGCTACCTCGGGTACCTCGACATCTTGAAGGACCAGCGCGCGCGCTGGGCGGCGGCCGTCATCGCCGGGGAAAAGCAGTGCAATTCCGCTGGCTTCGGCAGCGCCGCCGAGGCGGTCCGCCTGAAGGACTTCATCGCGAAGGCTGGCAAGAACGGCACCTTCTCGTCGATCTGCGAGGGCGACCTCACGAAGGGCCTCTCGCAGGCGCTCGCCACGTTCGACGCGGCCTGCCGCAACTTCCCGCCCGCGACCAAGTAGCGTCGTGGCTCCCCCGCCCACGGTGGCGCCGCCTCCCACTCTCACGCTGCGCCGGGCGACCCCGGCCGACGTGGACGAGATCCTCGCGCTCGTCCACGAGCTCGCCGAGTTCGAGCGCGCTCCCGAGGCGGTCACCGCTACCCGCGACGACTACCTCCGCGACGGCTTCGGTGAGCACCCGCTCTTCCACGTCCTGATCGTCGAGCTCGAGGGGTGCATCGCCGGGTTCGCGTTCTACTTCCGCAAGTACTCCACGTGGACCGGCAGACCCACGCTGCACCTCGAGGACATCCTCGTGCGCGCGCGCTACCGCAAGGCGGGGGTCGCGACCGCGCTCATGGCGGCGCTCGCTCGCGAGGCGCTGGACACCGGGTGCGCCCGCTTCGACTGGCACGTGCTCGACTGGAACGTGGGGGCCATCGAGTTCTACGAGCGGCGGGGCGCGGTCGTGCAGCGCGAGTGGCTGCCCGTCCGCGTCGAGGGGGCGGCGCTGAAGGCCCTCGCGGCGCTCGCACTTAGCGGTGACGCGGCGTTGACGCGGCGGTAACGCGAGTCGGTCGCCTGGCGCGTGCAACGCGTGCAAGCCCCTCGCCTCGCGTGCTAGTGGGGAGCTCGATGACCTGGCCAAAGAAGCCCACCGCAGGCCTCGACGCGAGCGAGAAGCATAGCTTCGGCAAGGGTGTCTTTCGCAAGTGCGACGGCTGCGGCGAGACCCTCGCCGTCGAGCGCTTCACCGAAAACTCCGAGGTCTGCCCCCTCTGCCAGAAGCACCACAAGCTCAGCGTGCGGGGCTTCCGCGACCTCCTCCTCGACGGCGGCAAGCTCGAGGGGTGGGATCACGCCCTCGCGCCAGGCGACCCCCTGAGCTTCTCCGACGGCAGGGCGTACCCCGAGCGGGTGGCGTCCACGCAGAAGTCCACCCACGCGCGCGAGGCCATCGAGACCGGGCACGGCTACCTGCGCGGCCGCCCGATCGCGTACGGCGCGTTCGTGTTCGCGTTCATGGGCGGGAGCATGGGCTCGGTCGTGGGCGAGAAGATCGCGCGCCTGTTCGAGCGAGCGACTGACGAAGGGCTCCCGGTCGTGCTGCTCCAGGCTTCCGGCGGCGCGCGCATGCAGGAGGGCATCCTCAGCCTCATGCAGATGGCGAAGACCGTCGCCGCGCGCGAGCGGCTGCGCGACAAGAACCTCCCGTTCGTGTCCGTGCTCCTCCACCCCACCACCGGCGGCGTCGCCGCGAGCTTCGCGTTCCTCGGCGACGTGAACATCGCCGAGCCGGGCGCGCTCATCGGGTTCGCCGGGCCGCGCGTGATCGAGAACACGATCCGCCAGAAGCTCCCCGAGGGCTTCCAGACCGCGGAGTTCCTGCTCGCTCACGGGATGGTCGACCGCATCACCTCGCGCCTCGACATGCGCGCGGAGATCTCCTCGATCCTGGAGCACCTCGGCCCCCCGCGGCTCGCGCCCGCGCCCGCGAAGAGCCGGCGACGCCTGGACGGCCGCGCGCGCTAGTGCTCTCTGCCGCCCTCCGCGAACTCTACACGCGCGTCCCCTTCGGCGTGCGGCTGGGCACCGACGCCATGGCCGCGGCGTGCGCGCGCGCCGGCAACCCCGAGCGCGCGTTCGCTTCCGTGCATATTGCAGGCACCAACGGCAAGGGCTCGGTCTCGGCGCTGACCGAGGCGGCCGCCCGCGCGAGCGGCCTGCGCACGGGGCTCTACACCTCGCCCCACCTCGCACGGTTCGCCGAGCGCGTGAGGATCTCGGGCGAGGTCATCGATGACGACGCCCTCGCGGAGGCGTTGACGGCGGCGCTGCGCTTCGGCCCGGATCTCACGTTCTTCGAGGTCGCGACGCTGGCCTCGTTCCTCGCCTTCCGGCGGGCGGGCGTCGAGCTCGCGGTGCTCGAGGTGGGCCTCGGTGGCCGGCACGACGCGACCAACGTCGTGGGCCCGCCGAGCCTGCGGCTCACCGCGATCACCCGCATCGCGCTCGATCACACGGACCGCCTCGGCGCCGATCTCCCCTCCATCGCCCGCGAGAAGGCGGGCATCGCGAAGGCCGGCGTACCGCTCGTCGTCGGCCCCGTCCCGCCCGAGGTCCGCGCCGCCATCGCGGAGGTCGCGCTCGCGCGCGGCGCCCTCCCCGTCTGGACGGAGGACGAGCCGGCCGACGATGAGCCGGCGGGCGCGCGCGATGCGCCCGACGAGACCTACCCGGCGCGCAACGAGCGGCTCGCGCGGCGCGTGTGTCGCGCGCTCGGGCTCGACGCGGGCTCGGTGCAGCTCGGCTTCGACCGCGCGCGCTGGCCGGGCCGCTTCGAGTGGCTCGAGACCCCCGACGGGCCCTGGCTCTTCGACGCCGCGCACAACCCCGACGGCGCGCAGGCGCTGACAGCGTCCATCGCGCGAGACCTCGCGGGCAACGGGAGTGAGCCTTCGGTCGCGCCTCGAGGGTGGCCCCCTGGAGCCACGCTCCGCGAGCGGCCCCTGGCGTTGGTCTTCGGCGCCCTCGCCGACAAGGACTTCGCCGCCACACTCGCGATCCTCGCGCCGCTCACGCCGCGGCGCTTCTACGCGGAGCCTCGGAGCCGCGCCGCCGCGCCCCCCGCCGCGCTCGCGGCGCTGGCCGGTGGGCAAGCGATGGGCACACCGGCGGACGCGCTTTGCGCGGCGCGCGCGGCCGTGGGGCTCCGCGGCGTCGTGCTCGTGTGTGGCTCGGTGTCCCTCGTGGGCGAGGCCCGCGCGCTCCTCCTGGGCGAGGCGATGGATCCGCCGGTCGGGATGTAGCGTCTCCGCACGGGGTCTCCATCGTTCGGCCACGACGGGCATTTTCACGCTGCGAGGCCGGCCCCTGAGCGCGTAAGCTCGGCGCGGTCGGAGGAGAAGACGATGCCGAGTTTCGATGTGGTCTCGAAGGTCGCCTGGCACGAGGTCGACAACGCCCTGAACCAGGCCCAGAAGGAGCTGTCTCAGCGCTTCGACTTCAAAGGCACGGACGCCACGGTGGAGAAGACCAACGAGGGGCTCCTGGTGAAGTCCTCGAGCGAAGACCGCGTGAAGGCGGCCGTCGTCGTCCTCGAGGAGAAGCTCATCAAGCGCAAGGTGAGCCTGAAGTACTTCGATGTCGGCAAGCCCGAGTCCACGGGCAAGGGCGGCGCGCGCATCCTCGTGAAGGTGAAGGAGGGCATCGAGACCGAACCCGCGAAGAAGCTCGTAGCGGCCGTCAAGGAGAGCAAGCTCAAGGTCCAGACAGCCATCCTCGACGCGCAGCTCCGCGTCACCGGGAAGAACAAGGACGACCTCCAGAAGGCGATGGCCCTGCTCCGCGAGACCGACGTGGGGCTCGAGCTCCAGTTCACGAACTTCCGCGACTGACTGGCCACGACTGGCGCGCGCTCGAGACCTTGCGCGCGACCGAACCGCGACTGGCGTCCAAGCTGGACGCCGCTCGCACTTTGCCCGCACCGGCGGGCCGCATGAAGTCCGCGCGGTGTCGCGGCGCTTGGAGGTGTGACATGGCACGAACGAACACATCGAAAGAAGCCTCGCCCTCCTCGCGGCCCCGCAAGAAGGCGGAGAAGCCGGGCGAGCGTCGCTACTTCGGCACCGACGGTATCCGCGGGCTCGCGAACGAGGGCCTCATCACCCCGGAGCTCGCGCTCCAGCTCGGACGCGCGATCACGTTCGTGGCCGGCCGTGGTAAGCCGCACGCGCCGCGCATCCTCATCGGCAAGGACACCCGCCTCTCCGGGTACATGATTGAGCAGGCCATCTCCGCCGGCATCTGCAGCATGGGAGGACGCGTGATCCTCTGCGGCCCCGTGCCGACGCCCTGCATCGCGCAGCTCACGCGCAGCATGCGCGCAGACGCGGGCATCGTCATCAGCGCGAGCCACAACCCCTACGCCGACAACGGCATCAAGATCTTCGGCGACGACGGCTTCAAGCTCCCCGACGAGGTCGAGCTCGAGCTCGAGCGCCTCATCGACGACGACTCCTTGCTCGGGCGACGCCCGACCGGCCCCGGCATCGGGCGCGCCGAGAAGCTCGAGGACTCGCGTGGGCGATATGTGGTCTTCGCGAAGGCCACCTTCCCCAACGATCTTTCGCTCGACGGTGTCCGGGTGGTGGTCGACGCGGCGCACGGCGCCGCCTACCGCGTGGCACCCCTGGTGTTCTCCGAGCTCGGCGCGAACGTCACGGCCATCGGCGTGAAGCCGAACGGCGTCAACATCAACCTAAACGCCGGCGCGCTCCACCCCGATAAGCTCCGCTCCGAGGTGGTCAAGCGCGGCGCCCACATCGGCATCGGCCTCGACGGGGACGCCGATCGTCTCATCGTGGTCGACGAGAGGGGCAGATCGTCGACGGCGACGTGGTCATGGCCATGTGCGCGCACAAGATGCTGGACGAGGGATCTCTGAAGAAGAACACCCTCGTGGCGACGGTGATGTCGAACCTCGGGCTCGAGCGCGCGATGGCTCGGCGCGGCGGGCGGCTCGTGCGCACCAACGTGGGCGATCGCTACGTCGTCGAGGCGATGCGCAGCGGCGGCTACAACGTCGGTGGCGAGCAGTCGGGCCACCTCATCTTCCTCGACCACGCCTCGACGGGCGACGGCGTCGTCGCCGCGCTGCAGGTGCTCGCGATCGCCGTCCGCACGGGGAAGCCGCTCTCCGAGCTCGCGAAAGAGGCGATGGACCGAGTCCCTCAAGTACTCGAAAACGTGACACTTTCTTCACGCATGCGGCTCGAGGACATGTCGAACCTCGCGCGCGCCACGGCCAAGGTGAAGGACGCGCTCGGCGCCGACGGGCGGGTCCTCGTGCGCTGGAGCGGCACCGAGCCGAAGCTCCGCATCATGCTCGAGGGGCCCAACGAGTCGAAGCTTCGCGCGTGGGCCAAGGACCTCGCCGCCGAAGCCCACCGCGACGTGGGCTAAGAGCGCCGTCCTCACCCGAGGTGCTGGTAGAAGAACGCGACCATGCGCTCCCACGCGAGGGTCGCGCTCGGCGCGTGATAAGCCTCCGGGCGCGTGTCGTTCACGAACGCGTGCCCCGCGTCGTATTCACAGAGGTCGATGTCTCGCCCGCGCTCACGCAGCTCGTCGCGGATCGCGGCCGCCTTCGCCACGCTGGCCCACTCGTCGGTCTTCGCGAAGTGCGCCTGGATGGGCGCGGTCACCTTCGTGTAGTCGACCTTGTCGCGGGCCGGGACGCCGTAGAACGGCACGACGGCCGCGAGGCCGGGCACGTGGCACGCGGCCGCGAACGACATGGCGCCGCCCATGCAGAAGCCGGTGACCCCGACCTTCCCATTGGAGCGGGGGTGCGTGCGTAACCACGCGACCGCGCCCGCCACCCGATCGACCGCGTCGTAGGTGTCGAGCGCCGTCATGAGCTTGGCCGCCTCTGCGGGGTCCGACGTCGCGCGTCCGTCGTAGAGATCGACCGCGAGCCCCAAGAAGCCAGCCTTGGCGAGGCGGGCCGTCAGATCGCGCCCGTGGTCGTTCAGCCCCCACCACTCGTGGATGAGCACCACGGCGCCCACGGCGGCGGTGCCCTCGGGGATCGCGAGGTGGCCCGAGGTCGCGCGGCCCTTGGGGCTCGTGAAAGAGATTGCGTTCGTCATCCGCGGATTATCGACGCCGCGGAGAGGCAATGGAAGAGCGGGCTGCCGCGCGAGCGCGACGAGGTCGTCGCCCCACGCGGAGAGGCCGCCGCGCGGTCCCCCGCGCGACGGCCTTCGACTCCTTGCGACCCGGACGTGCCCATGAAGAACACGTCTCAGCCTCGGACGCGATGTCCGAGCGACGCGCTCAGTAGCGGTAGTTCTCGGGCTTGAAGGGGCCCTCGACGCTCACGCCGAGGTAACTGCTCTGCTCCGCGCTGAGCTTGGTCAGGCGGACGCCGAGCTTGCCGAGGTGGAGCGCGGCGACCTTCTCGTCGAGCTTCTTCGGGAGGGTGTAGACCTGGCCGGTCTTGTACTGCGCGCCGTTCTGCCAGAGCTCGATCTGCGCGAGGGTCTGGTTGGAGAACGAGGACGACATGACGAACGAGGGGTGCCCCGTCGCGCAGCCGAGGTTCACGAGGCGTCCACGCGCGAGCAGCGTGATGCGCTTGCCGTCGGGGAACACGAACTGGTCCACCTGCGGCTTGATGTTGACCTCCTTGATCTCGGGGTTGTTCTCGAGCCAGGCGACCTCGATCTCGGTGTCGAAGTGGCCGATGTTGCACACGATCGCCTGGTCCTTCATGGCGCGGAGGTGCTCGGCGCGGATGACGCCGTTGCAGCCCGTCGCGGTCACGAAGATGTCGGCCTGAGGCGCCGCGTCTTCCATCGTGACGACCTGGTAACCTTCCATCGCCGCCTGAAGCGCGCAGATGGGGTCGACCTCGGTGACCATGACGCGAGCGCCGAGCGCGCGGAGCGCCTGGGCCGAGCCCTTGCCGACGTCGCCGTAGCCCGCGACGCAGGCGGTCTTGCCGGCGAACATGACGCCGGTCGCGCGCTTCAGGCCGTCCCCGAGCGACTCTCGGCAACCGTACAGGTTGTCGAACTTCGACTTGGTGACCGAGTCGTTCACGTTGATGGCGGGCACCTTGAGCGTCCCGGCCTTGCTCATCTCGTAGAGCCGGTGCACGCCCGTGGTGGTCTCCTCGGAGAGGCCACGGATGGGATCGCTCCCCGAGAAGAGCCCCGCGTGGCGCTGGTGGATCCACACGGTGAGGTCGCCGCCGTCGTCGAGGATGAGGTTCGGACCCTTGCCGCCCTTGAAGGCGTAGATCTGCGCCTCGAGGCACTCCTCGTACTCCTTCTCGGTCATGCCCTTCCAGGCGAACACGGGCACGCCGGTCGCGGCGATCGCGGCGGCGGCCTGATCGACCGTCGAGAAGATGTTGCACGAGGTCCAGGTGACCTCCGCGCCGAGCGCGGTGAGGGTCTCGATGAGCACCGCCGTCTGGGTGGTCATGTGGAGGCAGCCAGCGACGCGCGCGCCCTTCAGCGGCTGCGAGGGGCCGTACTCCTTGCGGATGGCCATGAGGCCCGGCATCTCGCTCTCGGCGATCTCGATCTCTTTGCGGCCCCACTCGGCGAGTGAGATGTCCTTGACCTTGAAATTCTTCTCGTTGCTCATGTTCGTTTCTCCTCTGGCGGCCGCTCTTCTCTGCGGTCCGTACGGTTCTCGCGTCAGTGCTTGGGCGCCGCGGCGCGCGCGCCCTTCTTCTTCTTCGTGTCGGTGAGCGCGGGGGCGGGGGCTGGGCCCCGCTCCTCGGGGGAGCTTCGGCGCGGGCCGCGCTCGGTCGCCGTCGCCGGGCCGCGGCGCGCGACGAGGATCTGCCAGGCGAGGTGCGCGTCCTTCCCGTGGCCACGCAGCGCGGCGGGCACCGGCGAGACCCGCGCGTCCTCGAGGCCGGCCGAACGCGCGAACGAGAGCAGCTCGTGCGCCTCGAAGCCGAGCCACACGTCGGCCTCGTCGCGCATCGACTCGTCGTCGTGCGAGGCGTAGTCGAGGACGAGGAGCGCTCCGCCGGGAGCGTCGCCCGCGGGGCGGCACAGCTCCGCGAGCCGCCGCACGAGGTCGCCGGGGCGCGGCGCGTGGTGCAGGATACGGGCGGCGAAGACCACGTCGGCCCGGCCCGCGAGGCGCTCGCTCACGGCCGCATCGCCGAGCTCGCCGGCGAGCAGCTCGACGTTTCGGAAGCCGCGCTGGGCCACGCGGGCGCGCGCTGCCTCGAGCTGCGCGGGCGAGCGATCGATCGCCACCACCCGTTCGAACGACGGCGCGAGCACGTCGAGGAGCCCGCCGTCGCCGGTGCCGGCGTCCACCGCGAGAGCGCGCGCGGGGAGCAGCGTAGAGAGGGTGGCCACGTACGCGAGCACCGTCTCGTCGACCGCGTCCACGCGTTCGCGCTCCCGCGGGCGGGAGAAGAACTCGCGGGCCGACGCCTCGCGCTCCCGCACGACCCCGGCCACCCTCGCCAGGCTCCCGTCGGCCCGCACGAGGGCGCGCCCGCTCTCCAGCGCGTCGCCGACCACCGCGTCGGCCAGGGCTGTCCCCGAGACGCGCACGAACGCGCGGGTCCCCTCGCGACGCACCGCGAGCAGGCCGAGCCCCTTCAGCGTGGCGGCGTGCCGGGAGACGTTCGGCTGGCTCTCCCCCAGTAGCTCCGCGAGCTCGCCGATCCCGAGCTCTTCCTCGGCCGCGAGCGCGAGCAGGCGCAGCCGGGCGGGCTCCGACAGCACCCGATAGAGCTCCCACCGTTGGGAGCCCCCGAGGGTCGCGGGGGTGAGCTCGGCTGCCATGGAGGAGACTATATTCCACAATGCACATGAATGCAAGTTGAGCCGTAGGCACTTTCTCCGGGCCCGTGCGCCTTGAGAGTTGCCCACAAAACGCTATAAGCGCCGCCAATGTCCCGCCCCGCGAGCGCCGAGACGGGCCCCGTCGCGGGGGCCGATGATCGCCTGGCCCCGGAGGCTGCCCTCCAGGGCACGGCCGTCGCGCACGCGGCAGGCGCGCACGCGGACGCCCCCGCAGCCCCGCCGGCAGACGCGGCGGACACCGCAGAACCGCCGGCAGACACGGCGGACGCCCCGGGAGACCCTCCCGCGGACGCCGCCACGCGGCACGCCCGCGCGCGCGGCCGTTGGCTCACGCTGAAGCGCAGCGTCGTCGTCCGCCGGTGGACGGCGCGGGCGTTGCTCGTCGTTCCAACGGTCCTCATCGTAGCGACCGACCTCGCGCGGAGACACGAGCGGATCACCCACTTCGACTCGCGCGAGAAGGTGTTCTACCTGCTCAGCGTGCTCGCGAGCTTTTGGATCTGGGGCGGCCTGCTCGCGGCCGCGGCGCGCCACCGAGGGTTCTCGCGCTACCCCGCACGCGTGCTCGTGTTCGCCGCCGGCGTGCTCGCGTTCGGCGCGCAGCTCTACACGTTCGACCGCTACATGGCCTACATGAACCACCGGGCCGTGCTGGTGGGCACCCAGATGATGCCCAGCATCGGGCAGCAGCTGTGGTTCGACCGGGTCACGTTCGCGAAGGCGCTGCTGCCGCCGGTGCTCCTCGCGCTGGCCCTGCCCCTGCTGGCGCGAAGGCTCGCGCCCACCTCCAAGGGGAACGGCCGCGCGTCGCTCGACTTCGCCTGCGTGGCGCTGCTCCTCGTCCTCTTCGTCGACCCGGAGCGCGGGGGCGAGCAGGGTGCCACGCCCGACACGCTCTACGTGTCCGCGATGGGCCAGCTCGCGCGCGCCCGCTGGGACCACAACGAGACGGTCGACCGCGTGCACCCCGGGCCGCGCACTCCCCTGCCCGTGCCGCCCCTCGTCGCCACCCCGAGCGCGCGACGCAACGTGCTGTTCATCGTCACCGAGTCCGTGCGCTCGCACAGTACGTGTGTAGAATACACGACAGACTGCAAGTTCACGCCGTTCTCGAACGAGGCGGTGCCCGAGCGCCTGCCGTTCCTGCAGATGCGCGCGCTCGACTCCACCACGGCCATCTCGCTCGGCATCATGTGGACGGGCCTCTCCCCCGCGGAGTCGCGCGCCGATCTCCACGCCGCGCCGCTCCTCTGGGAGTACCTCAGCGCGGCGAAGCTCGCGGGCACGTACTTCACCTCGCAGAACCTGCTCTTCGGCAACTCGGGCACGTGGCTCGAGGGCGTGCCCATCGCGCGCCGCGTGAGCGCGACGGAGATCGACCCGAACGCCACCTACGAGACCGGCGCCGACGACGGCATCCTGGCCGACTACGTGGCGACTCACCTCGACGGCCTGCCGGAGCCGCGCGTCGACGTCGTGCACCTCTCGAACACCCACTTCCCGTACAAGGTCGATCCTCGCTACTCGCCGTTCCTGCCGCAGGAGGAGGCCACGGGGCCCGGCTACGAGAAGGAGATCCTGAACCGGTACCAGGACTCGATCTACCTCCAAGACATGGCCGTAGGGCGCTTCCTCAAGGCCTTCAAGAAGCGCCCCGAGGCGGCGCACACCGTCATCATCTACGTGTCCGACCACGGCGAGCAGATGCGCGAAAAGGGCGCCGTCGGACACACCGGCACGCTCTACGATCCGGAGATCCGCATCCCCTTCTGGATCGATGCGCCAGAGGGAACACTCACTCCCGCGGAACGCGCGAACCTCGTCCGTCTGCGCACCGCGCCCCTCCTGTCGATCGACATCCTTCCCACGTTGCTCGACCTCATGGGTCTATGGGACGCGAAGGGCCTCTCGCCCTTCCGCGCGCGCATGCCCGGCGCGAGCCTCCTCCGAGGCGGCACGCCGACGAACACGCCCACGGTGCTCACCAACTGCACCGAGCTGTGGGCCTGCGCGTTCAAGAACTGGGGCGCCATGAAGGGCACGCGCAAGCTCATCGCGAACCAGGCCGACCACGCGTGGCTGTGCTTCGACGTCGCCACCGATCCGAGCGAGAGCCGTGACCTGGGCGTCGAGGCCTGCCGCGACCTCGTGCCGCTGGCCGAGGCGAACGGCAAGGGCCGCCCGTTCTAGCCGGAGAGCCCATGACGTTCGTCAGCCCCGTTCGCGTAGAACGTGTAGGCGGCGTACCGCGGAGGCGCGCTGTAGCGGGTGGTGCGAGCCTCGCCCGCGCCCGGGACCTCGCCGAGGTCCTTCATGGAGCCGACCAGCGCCGACTCGAGCGACTCGGCCGCGCCGGCGTCCGACCTCTCGTCGGCGCCTCGGTGTCGGCCGTGCAGCCGACGAGGGCCGTGGTGACGGTGAGGACGAGCGCAGCGAGCGAGGAGACACCGGTCGGGCGATTCATGGGCCGCGGTCAGCCCCAGAACCAATGGGCGGTCAAGGCCTACACTCGATCGCCGTCACCTGGCGGCCCGTCACTCCCCACGGACTCGTTCACGGAGGGGGCGGGCGCGGTCGCGACTGGCTCCTCCAGCCAGTAGGTCTGGTAGGTGCCTATGCCCTTGAGCTCTAGCGAGCCACGGAGCTCGACGGGCAGCCGGCCGCCGAGGAGCGCGGCGGTGGCCTCGGAGATCTGGATCCGTCCGGGCTCGGAGGACGTTTCCATTCGCGCGGCGATCGTCACCGTCGGCCCCCACACCTCGTATTGGAGATCGTCCCCCCCCCGCACGCCCGCGACGACGGGGCCGCTGTGCAGGCCAATCCTCGCGGTCATTGCGCGCCCATCCGGCCTCGACTCCGCCTCCACGGCTCGCATGAGCGCGAACGCGAGGCGCGCCGCGGCGTCCGCGTGGTCGGGGCGGCGCGGGTGGACGCCGGCTACGGCGAAGTAGCCGTCCCCCATGGTGCGGATGCGATAGACCCCTTCCGTCTTCGCTTGTGCATCGAAAGACGCGAAGAGGGTGGACATCTTCCGGAACAGCTCGAGCGGTGGCAGCTTCACAGACCACGTCGAGAAGTCGACGAGGTCGAACAGCAGCACAGTCGCCTGCAGCTCCTCGATGACCTGGGTCTCGCCGGCCTCCAGGCGTCGGGCGACGGGCGGCGGCACGAGCAGGTCGAGCAATTCCTGAGTGCGACCGTGCGCCCGGCGAATGCGGTCGAACAGGATGGCGCGCTCGAACGCTCGCGTGAGACGACCGGTGATCTTGCGTAGTCGACTGACGTGGTCGAGCTCGTAAGCGCCCACCGCGCGGCTATTGAAGAACAGAAAGCCGATCGGCTGCTTCGCGTCGCCCACGAGGTAGGTCAGGCTGGAGCGCATCCCTTCGGCGACGACGAGTCGCGTCGCCACCGAGTCGGGGTTCTGCGCGACGTAGGCCACGAGGTCGTTCATGATCCGCGGCGCCGCGCTCTTCAGCACCCCGCCGAGCGACGTGGCATGAATGGACTGGGCGAAACCGTGTCCGAGCCGAATGTGACCGTTGGAGCGCGCCCACTTCGCGGCCACGTCGCCGGTGGGCAAATCGATGTGAGCGAACCCGATGCGGTCGAACGGGAGCAGGGCGGAGAACGACGAGTACACCGCGTCGAGCACCTCGCCGAGCGTGGTACCGCGGTGCACGAGATCGGCGACTCGCGCGATGAGGAGCTCCTCCTCGTGCACCTGGTGCGCCGCGAGCGCGAGCGACCTCAGCGACGAACCAAGCACGCTCGCCCAGGTCTCGTCGGTGTCCCCGTTTCTCCCGATTTCCGCGACGATCGCGGCGACCGCGCGGGCGATTCGACGGATGGTCTCGGCGTGCTCGCTCTGGTAGACGTGGGGAGCTCGGCTGTTGAAGAAGAGCAGCCCGAGGTCCTGGTCGTGGTGGCGGAGCGGCGCGGTGAGCGAGGCGGCGTATCCGTGCTTGACCAGCACGGGAGTCGCCGACCCGTTCGGGCGACTGCGGCAGTAGTCGGCGAGGTCGTTGATGATCCGGGGCTGACCCATGGCGACCACGGCCCGCAGGGTGCCGCCGGCGATGCTGCCTCGGCGCGACCGGAGCCACGGCGGGTCGGTGTCGTCCCCGGAGGCGCCCGCGAGCCAGAGGGTCTCGCCACCATCTTCGAAGAGGCCGAGCGCGACGCGGTCATACGGCAGGAGGCCCTTGAATGACTGGAACACGAAGGCGCAGAGGTGCTCGTAGCCGAGGCCTCGGCTCGGGAGGCGCGTGGAAGCGGGCGCGTGGCTCATCCGCGCCAGTCTCGGAGGGTCGAAAGCGGCATAACGCGACTCTGCGCTCGGAGCGCCCACGACCCCATCGTGGAGCTCACGTGTCCACGCCCACTCGCCATGACTCGCCTCCGTTGCTCGGTGGGCGGGCAGCTCCGTGGCGGCTCCCCTCCTTCCGCTGAGGCAGCGTACACGCTCCCTCGCGCGCTCGCAATGGATGCGAGGAACGCACGAATTCGAGGTTTCGAATCCGAGGATTCATCTCGAGCTCGGGAGGGCCGCCGGTCTCGGCTCGAAGGCGCGGCGCCCTGCGGGAATCCGCCAGTTGGCGGTGGTGGCGTCGCTCTCGGGGCTCAGGGGTTCAGGGCAGTGTGGCTCCCGCGAGCGCGCGAGGCCCAGCGTCTCTCGCTGCCTCGTATTCAGGCCCGAGGCGCGCCTACCTCAGCGGTCGAAGGATCGACTGCGTCTGGATGGGCTGGACTCCACCGTCGACCGGACCTCGGGCAGCGGGTCCGAACCCACACGAGCGAGGGCTTACCTCGAACGGGTTGGCCGTGTTGTCCGTCGCGACACCACACTTGCCCTTGGGGCGCCCGCCGTCGCCGCCCGTGGTCGGCGGGCTCTCGCACGAAGAAGAGAGGCACTCCGCCGAGGAGTCACAGTCGGAGCCGTCCCCCTTCTGCGCGGTGCAGGTGCTCGCCCCACCTGGGGTCGTCGCGCGGAGGCAATAGGCGCCCTTGGCGCACTGCTGGCCCGCAGTGCACGGCTGGCCAACCGGCGGAAGCGCGATGCACTTACGCGACGTCGGATCGCACGACAGCCCGCCGCGGACGTCGCACTGGACGATCGTGGACGGCGGGGTGAAGCAGTCCTCGCCCGCCTTCGCGTACGCGCGACACTTCCGCGTCGTGTCGGCGCCGCCAGCGCCGTCGCAATACCCCGTGGCAGGATCGCAACTCTTGATCTCGAATTGGTCCGGCGACGGCGCGGTCTGGGAGGTCGCGCAGACCTCACCGGGCCCGACGCGGACCTGCTTGTAGCAGACCTTCTTGGTGCGGTCGGCGCTGGGTCGGTTGTCGGTCGAGCACGCGCCGATCTCGCGCGGGAAGTCGGCCTGACACTCGGCGCTCTCGGTGCACTCGCCGCCCGGGCTCACAGTCCCCTTGAAGACCTTCGCGCAGGCCTCGACGTAAGGCTCGAAGCCGCTCGCGGGGGTCGCGCCTGCGTCCTCGACGCAGAGCAGAGCCCGCGCCTTGTAGGCCTCCACGCAGGCGTCCGCCGCGGTCTTGTCGTAGATCACCTTGCCGCGCTTGACGACGTCCGCGGTGCGCTGAACCTCCGCCGTCACTTGCGGCACACACGACTGCTCGTCGTATTCGAACTTGGCCGCCTCGCAGCACCCCTCGAGCGCGTCGCAGTACGTCGACGCGAGGGTCGAGGCGAAGTCGTCGTAGGCCGGCGCCCCGGAGCACCCCGCACCCCCGAGCCCTCCGACGCCCACGGCCA